>CAZMTT010000018.1:0-22364 GCA_964569555.1 uncultured Dehalococcoidales bacterium
GGTTTTAGCCCTCATCGCCTCAGCCAGACCGGGCACTATCTTGTCCAGTATGGAAAGGGTGGCTTCCGGGGTCACATCACGCTCAGCTAAGCCGGTGCCACCGGTAGTCAGAATGATATCCAGGCTACCTTCATCGGCCCACTCGGCAAGCTTGGCGGCAATAATACTGGCTTCATCCGGGATGACCTCGTACTTAAGCAGGCTGGAGTTCAAGCGGGACAGGCTTTCTTTGACCGCCTGACCGCTCTTGTCATCGCGCTCACCGTGCCACCCCTTATCGCTAATGGTAAGTATGCCCAGATTGATCATAAAGCGCTTCTCCTCGGTAACTTGGTATTTTACCACACCCGCCGTGGACTAAGCAAAATGAGGCTAATTCAAGAAATTTTACATAAAGGACTTGACAAACGTAAATACTTGTGGTAGAAAGTGGTAAATTGTGGAGACCTGTGGAATCCAGGGGTGCCATATGTTTTTTGGCGAATTCGACTATAAGGTTGATGAAAAGGGCCGGGTGCCCATCCCGCCCAAGTTCAGAAATGAACTCCTTGACGGGGTTGTCCTGACTGCCGGTATCGAGAAGTGCATCCTTGCCTACCCGCTGGCGGAATGGACCAAACTGGCCGACAGCCTGACCACCGGTCCCATTACCCGCAGTAAATTGAGGAGACTAAACCGGGCTATCTTCGCCGCCGCCTTCAGTCTCAATATCGACGGACAGGGCCGGCTAGCCCTGCCTCCTCAACTGAGAGAATATGCTGAGATAAAGGATGAAGCAGTTGTAGCCGGAGTCAATAAGTATTTTGAAATGTGGAACAAGCAGAGGTGGGCCGAAGAGAAGACAACGAGTCGAGAGCAAGCCTGGCAGATTATGGAAAGCCTAGAGGAGCTCTAAATGAAAAGCACACCCACCCACATCCCGGTTCTACTGGAAGAGACAATCAAGGCATTAGCCGTCCAGCCTGGAGGGCGCTATATTGATGGCACTCTTGGGGGCGGGGGGCATGCTGCGGCTATACTCGAGCACAGCTCACCTGGCGGACAGCTACTCGGTATCGACGCTGATGCCGAGGCGATAAAAGCCGCCAGGGCAAGGCTAGAAGCCTACAGCGGTTCAATCCTCCTGGTTAATGAAAACTTCGTTGATTTACAAACCATCTGCCTCAAGTATGACTTCTTCCCGGTACATGGCATCCTCCTCGACCTAGGACTCTCCTCCCTGCAGCTCAACGGCAACAATCGTGGTTTCAGTTTCCAGCACGATGCTCCCCTCGACATGCGCCTTAGCCCACGCCAAGAGGTTACCGCCGCACAGATCATTAACGACTACTCCGAGAGAGAGCTGGCTCACCTTATCCGGACTCTGGGTGAGGAAAGCTATAGCCGCCGCATCGCCCACCGTATTGTCCAGGAACGCCCGATAAAGACCACCCTTCACCTGAGCAAGACAATCGAGCGGGCCATTGGACGCCGCGGAGGGCGAATCCACCCCGCCACCAAGACCTTCCAGGCACTACGGATTGCGGTCAACCACGAACTGGAAAATCTGGAAGCCACACTGAAACAGGCAGTCAAGCTGCTTGGCTTTGAGGGCAGGCTGGTAGTTATCAGCTACCACTCCCTGGAAGACCGCATCGTCAAAAGGTTTATGCACCAGGAGGCCAAGGGCTGCATCTGCCCGCCGGGAACACCAGTCTGTATTTGCGGCCATACTCCCAGCCTGAGGTTGGTCAATAAGAAAGTCATTACCCCCAGCGCCGCTGAGGTTCAACTTAACCCGCGCAGCCACAGTGCCAAACTGAGAGCCGCGGAGCGGATTATCAATCAGGCAGAGCGTGCCGAAGCCACGGAAAACCTGTTCTCCCTGCTTGAGAGGCAGGATGGCAACTGGAAGAAGCCGGTCCAGCTCCAGAAGCTCCGCATGACTTTTGCTATACCCAGTCTCAGTCAGTGCTTTGAAAGAGTCAAAGAAGGAGAAGTACTCAGAATATAAATTTGGTGGGCAAGATTAAGGCGCTCTTTCCACCGGCTAAATAGCTTACCAAAAGGGGGGTCACCAATGTGAAACGTAAAAAATTAGAGATACAGAATGTAGAAAGGAGGGGCAAATGAAAAAGCGGATAATAACCGCCATTGATGTTGGCACCACGAAAGTATGCACCACCATCGCTGAAGTAAATGATGAGGGCCCGATTCGGGTGGCCGGTGTGGGGATAACCCCATCCAAAGGCTTGCATAAAGGCCTGGTGGTCAACATCACCGAAGCCAGAGAGTCAATCCGCGAGTCAGTGAAAAAAGCCGAATACGCCAGCGGCTACCGGGTAGAATCAGCCTATGTCGGTGTCACCGGGAGACACGTCACCTCACTAAATAATCGGGGGGTGGTAGCCATCACTCACAATGACCGGTTGGTGCGCCCACCCGACCTGAGGCGAGTGCTCACCAGTGCCCAGAGCCTCAAGGTTGCCAATGACCGGAAGCTACTCCATGTTATCCCCCGGAGCTACTCGGTGGACGGTCAACCCGGAGTCAAGAATCCGGTAGGGATGCATGGCTTCAGGCTGGATGTCGAGACCCATGTCATTACCGCCGCGGTAACCTCGGTACAAAATCTGGTCAAGTGCATCCGGGGCGTTGGCGTCGATATTGACGACCTCGTCCTTGAGCCCCTGGCCAGCAGCGAGGCGGTACTAACCGCGGATGAGAAGAATGTCGGCATCATACTGGCTGACATCGGCGGCGGCACCACCGATATTGCCGTTTTCAAAGACGGTAGCATCTGGCATACCGCCATTCTACCGGTTGCTGGCTACCAGCTCACCCGAGACGTAGCCATCGGGCTGGGACTGCCCTTTGACGTGGCTGAGGAAATGAAGAAGCGGTATGGCAGCGTTATGCCGATCTACGAAAGCCAGTCAGAAATGGCCACGCCAATATCTGAAGACGGGCACGGTATCTCCTATCAGGACCTGTGTGACATTATCCGGGCTAGAGTGGAGGAAATTATAAGGCTTATTGTCCTTGAGTTACCCCGCTCTGATTATGAAACCTTGGTCCCAGCTGGCTTGGTACTCACTGGCGGAAGTTCTAATCTCTCCGGCATCGATGCCCTAGGGCGCGATATACTACAACTCCCGGTAAGGGTAGGCACGCCAACCAATGTGGCCGGCATCACCGATGCTATTCGCGACCCGGCCTACGCTACCAGTGTTGGCCTCCTGCTCTGGGGAACCAGCCACCAAAGCACCCCCACCTGGCGACTCCCCAGATTCAGCGGTGCCCTGCGGCATTTAGTTTTCCGAATCAAGAACCTGTTTCAATAATCAAAATAACTAGAAGGCAGTAAAGAAAGGAGGAGGAGATGGCAAAGGCAAGTTTCGCACCTAATCCAGCCAGGATTAAAGTCATCGGCCTAGGCGGCGGCGGCTGCAATGCTATAACCCGCATGGTCAGAGAAGGAATTCAAGGCGTAGAATTCATCGCCATGAATACTGATGCTCAAGCCCTGTCGGTTACTGAAGCACCAACCCGTATCCAGATCGGGGAAAAGCTTACCCGGGGACTGGGTGTGGGTGGTGACCATGTCCAGGGGCAGAAGGCAGCCGAAGAAAACCGTGATGAGCTCAAAGACCTGGTCACCGGGGCAGACATGGTGTTTATCACCGGCGGCATGGGTGGTGGTACTGGTACCGGCGCCGCTCCGGTAATCGCTGAGATTGCCAAGCACAGCGGTGCCCTGACCATTGCCGTGGTCACCAAACCCTTCACCTTTGAGGGCGCTCACCGCTGCGAAGTGGCTGAGGATGGTATCGCCAACCTGATGGGCAAGGTTGATACCCTCATTATTATCCCTAATGACAAACTGCTCAACATCTGTGACCAGAAGACCGGAGTGGACAACGCCTTCAAATTAGCCGATGACGTACTGAGACACGGTGTTCAGGCCATTGCCGAAGTCATCACTGTCCCCGGCATGATAAACCTGGACTTTGCCGATGTTAAGTCAGTGATGAAAGACGCCGGTCCCGCCTGGATGTCCATTGGCACCGGCACCGGGCAGAACCGAGCGGTTGAGGCAGCCAAGGAAGCCCTGTCCAGTCCATTGCTTGATGTCTCGGTCAACGGCTCAAAGGGAGTGCTGTTCAATGTCGTTGGCGGCTCCACCCTGTCCCTCATGGAGGTCAACGAAGCGGCTGAAGTAATCAGGCAAGCCGTAGACCCTGAGGCAAACATCATCTTTGGCGTGGCTAGTGAAGCCGAACTGGAGAAAGAGATCAGAATTACCCTGATTGCTACCGGTTTTGTCTCCAAGGCAGGAATGCCCGGAATGACCCAGGAAGACGAACTGGCTCAATTCCTTAAGGGCATGAAGAGTGAAGATGAACTTGATGTTCCCTCGTTCCTGCGCCGCCCTCTGTTTAGCCAACGCCGACAGGCAATGACACAATCGATGAAGGCGGTTAGACCGACGATAAATACTCCAGCTCAGTAAAATTCCCGGGAGCTTAACTCAGCCTCCGGGACTTAGTAAAGGCTGTAGGCGCTCAGAAAAGCTCGCCTTTTCTGGGTGTGATTTCCTACAGCCTTCTTTTTTTCTGTTTGAGGCTGAAAGCCCGCCTCGTTGCCTTGTTATGCCCGATATGATATAGTTTCGGTAAATGGAAGCCAGAATTGAGCCCATCCCCGCCGGGACGGTTACCTCCCCCCACGGTTTTCGGGCTGGTGCTACCTACGCCGGTATCAAGAAAAGAGCTGAAGATACACTCGACCTCGGTATTCTCTGTTCTGAAGCCCCGTGCCGCGCAGCGGCGCTGTTTACGGCGAGTAAGATAAAGGCGGCACCGGTAATCCTGTCCCGGAAAAGGCTACGCTCCGGTAAAGCCACGGCGGTAGTGGCAAACAGCGGCTGCGCCAACGCCAGCACCGGCCAGCAGGGACTGGATGATGCCACCGAGATGACCGCGCTGGTGGCTGAGATGACCGGCGCACCCGCCAACCGGGTGCTGGTAGCCAGCACCGGCGTCATCGGGCACTATCTGCCCATGGAGCGAGTCAGGGCCAGCCTGAAACAGATTGCCCTCAACACCGACGGGGGGCACCAGCTGGCCAGAGCCATTATGACCACCGATACCATGGCTAAAGAAACGGCGGTTGCCGTCAGCGCCGGGGCGGATAGCTTTACTATCGGTGGCGTGGCTAAAGGCTCCGGGATGATTCACCCCAACCTGGCCACCCTGCTCTGTTTCCTGACCACCGATGCCGCGGTAGATAGCGGCTTTCTCAAGCTGGCCCTTAAAAAGGCGGTGGATATCTCTTTTAATATGATTTCGATTGACGGGGATACCAGCCCCAATGATATGGTGCTGCTCATGGCTAACGGGATGGCGGGTAACCAGCCGATATCGGCGGATAGCCAAGAGGCTTTTATCTTTCAACAGGCGCTTGAGAGGGTCTGCACCAAACTGGCTAAAGCCACCGCCCGTGACGGGGAAGGGGCCACCAAGCTTATTAAGGTTACCGTGGGTGGGGCAGTTACCACCAGCCAGGCGAGGCAGGCGGCACGGACTATCGTCAGTTCACCGCTGGTGAAGGCCGCCATCCACGGCAACGACCCCAACTGGGGGCGGATTATCGCCGCCGCCGGGCGGAGCGGGGTGAAGCTGGTAGAAGCCAGGCTTGAGCTTTACCTGGGCAATGTCTGCTTGATGAAAGCCGGCTGTCCCCTGCCCTTTCACCAGGACGAGGCGGTCAAGATTCTGGCTGGCGATGAGGTACCGATAAATTTACAGCTCAACCTGGGGGCAGCCACGGCTACCGCCTGGGGTTGCGACCTGTCCCAGGAATATGTCACCATTAATAGTCAATACAGCACCTGATGCTAGCGATAAATAAGTAGCGATAAATGAATAAACAGAAAGTTATCGTCGTCAAGATAGGCGGGGCTACCCTGGGTAAACATGACACCACCCTAGAGGATATCGTCTGCCTCCAGCAGCAGGGTAAATCACTGGTGGTGGTGCATGGCGGCGCCAATGTAGTTACCGGCTGGCTCTCCCGGCTGGGCATCTCCACCCGATTTGTCCAGGGGGAGCGGGTCACCGACCGGGTAACCCTTGATGTGGTGACCGCAGTGCTGGCCGGGCTGGTGAACAAAGAACTGGTGGCCGCCATCAACAGCCTGGGTGGTCAGGCAATCGGTATCAGCGGTGTCGATGGCGCCCTGATTCAGGGCCGCATCAAGGACCAGGAGTCAGGCTACACGGGGACCGTGGTCAAAGTAAATACCGCCCCCCTGGAAGCTTTGCTGGGTAAAGGCTATATCCCGGTGGTCTCGCCGCTGAGCCAGCACTCTTTTGACCGACCGGAAGATGCCCCCCAGATACTTAACGTTAACGGTGACCCCGTCGCCGGTGAAATTGCGGCCGCGATTGGTGCCCAAGCGCTTATCCTGCTCACCGATGTTAGCGGTGTCTGCAACCAGGCGGGCAAGCTTTTGCCCCGGCTATCACCGGCGGAAGCCGAAGCCCTGATCACCTCCGGGGTAATATCGGGGGGTATGATTCCCAAGGTTAAAGCCTGCTTGAGGGCGCTAACCAGCACCGAGACCACCTGTATTATTGATGGCCGAAAGCCGCACGCCCTGCTCCAGGAAATAGAAGGGCATCACAGCGGCACCATAATAAAGAAGAAATGAGAGGGTAAAAGATGACTGACTGGCCGGCAATGGCGGATAAATACCTGATGAACTTTGTGGAAAGAATACCGCTGACCCTGGTCAAGGGGCAGGGGGCACGTGCATGGGATGAAAACGGCCGGGAGTATCTCGATTTTGTGGGCGGCTGGGCGGTCAACAGCCTGGGGCACTGCCACCCGACAGTTGTCCAGGCGGTAACCGAACAGGTCAATACCCTGATTCAGGCTTCCAACCAGTTCTACACCGTTCCCCAGATTCGCCTCGCCGAGCTGTTAGTCCAGCACAGCTGCTTTGATAAGGTATTCCTGGCTAACAGCGGGGCGGAGGCTAATGAGGGGGCGGTGAAGCTGGCCCGGCGCTATGGCAAGCTTTACTTAAAGGGAGCCTATGAGGTGATTACCACCACCAGCTCCTTTCACGGCCGCACCCTGGCTATGGTCGCCGCCACGGCCCAGTCTAAATTCCAGCAGCCCTATATCCCTCTGCCAGCGGGCTTTGTCAATGTGGAGTATAATAATTTCGGGGTGATAAAGGCGGCCACCACCGGTCAAACCTGTGCCGTAATGCTGGAACCAGTACAGGGGGAGGGGGGAGTTAACCTCCCCGACCCGGATTATCTGGCGGCGGTGCGGGCCTGGTGTGATGAGGCCGGTATTCTGCTCATCTTTGATGAAATTCAAACCGGGGTGGGGCGGACCGGTACCCTTTTCGCCTACGAGCAATATGGTGTTGAACCTGATATAATGACCCTAGCCAAGGGGCTGGCTAGTGGCATCCCTATCGGGGCTCTTCTAGCCAAAGACAGGGTCTCTGTCTTTACCCCGGGAGAGCATGGCTCAACCTTCGGTGGTAACCCGGTAACCTGTGCCGCTGGCCTGGCTACCCTGCAATTTATTATTGAGCATGATATTGCCGGTAACGCCCGGATGGTGGGGCAATACCTGATTAATAGCCTGGAAGACTTAAAACCGAAATTCCCGTTTATCACCGAGGTTCGGGGGTGTGGATTACTGGTGGCTATAGAGTTCAGCCAGGATATTGCCCAGGCAGTGGTCATGGCTTGCCTGGAGAGAGGCTTACTGGCTAACCGGGTGAAGCCCAATGCCCTGCGCTTTATGCCGCCCCTTATTATTACTAAAGCGGAGGTTGATGAAGCACTCGGCATTCTGGCTCAAGCCCTGGCCAGTGTTTAATCTTTAAGGGGGCAATTTATGCCCAAGTTTAATCAACGCAAGACTTTAGTAACCGTAATCGCTGTCCTCTCCCTTCTGGCGATAGCGCTGTCGGTGTTAGCCACCCAGGTCGGGGTAGCCTCTGAAATCTGTACCGGCGGTCTCCCCCTGCACGCCCAAGACCTCTCCGCAGTGCCGCCATCGGTGGCGGAGGATGCTACCCAGCTAGCCACCGACCTCTTCGGTGATAACCATGAGGAGTGTGACACCTTTACCGACCAGCTGCTGGGCACCTATCAGGAGGCTGAAGACAAGGACTTTATTTTACTCTTTAACTCCGGTGGCTGGGGGTGGAATCTAATCGAGGCTTCTCCCGGCTGGTTAAGCATTTTTACCGGCATCGAATATGAACTGCATAGCTCGGGCTATAAATCGCTGCTGGTGAGCTACCAGCGAACGACTGATAGCCTGCCGGGGCGCATTGATGAGCTGGCGGAAATGCTAAACGGCTACTCATCAAAGGCGAAAGATTTAGCCTACCGGGTGGAGTTTCTCACCACCCACCTCCCCGAGCTCAAGGTTATCATCGCCGGTGAAAGCAATGGCACGATTATCTGCGACCAGGTGATGGGTATTCTGGCCGATAATCCGAGGGTTTACAGTATCCAGAGCGGCCCCCCCTTCTGGCACGATAGTGCTATCTTAGACCGGACGCTGGTGATGACGGATAACGGTCGCACTCCGGACACTTTCACCAAGGGGGAAATTCTGATTATGGTCCGGGCTAGCCTCAGGAACCTGCTCGGTCTACCGGAACCCCCCAATGAATCAGGGGCGATTCTGCACTTTATTAAGGCTCCGGGGCACGATTACTGGTGGCAATACCCCGAGGTCTACCGCCAGATCACTGACTTCTTAGAGCTAAACTTCGGCGTCGAGAAGTGGTGATAATTTAGCGAAGCGGAGGTTCAAGATGCCAGATAAAGTAGTACTGGCTTACAGCGGCGGACTGGATACCTCGGTAGCCATACGGTGGCTTCAGGAGAAATATAATCTGGAGGTCATCGCCGTTACCGTGGACGTCGGTAACGAGCGTGACTTTTCTTTGGTTCAGCAGAAAGCGTGTAACGCCGGCGCCACCAAAGCGCTGGTGCAGGACGCCAAAGAAGCGTTTGTCAATAATTTTATCTTCCCGGCGCTAAAGGCAGACGCACTCTACGAAGGACACTACCCGCTGGCCACTGCCCTATCCCGCCCCCTGATTGCCCAGATTCTGGTAGACGTTGCCCGGGCGGAGAAAGCCACCGCGGTGGCTCACGGGTGCACCGGTAAGGGTAACGACCAGGTAAGAATTGAGGTCAGCGTCAATGCGCTGGCGCCCGACCTAAAGGTGATTGCCCCGGCCCGGGAATGGGACATGACGCGGGAGGAAAGCATCAGCTATGCCCAGCGCTTTAATATCCCGGTGCCGACCACCGTTGACAGCCCCTATTCTATTGATGAGAACCTCTGGGGGAAGAGCATTGAGTGCGGGGTGCTGGAAGACCCCTGGGTTGAGCCGCCGGAGGATGTGTTTACCCTAACCAAATCACCAGCCAAGGCACCGGATAAGCCGAGCTATGTCGAGATTGGCTTCGAGCAGGGGGTCCCGGTAACTATCGACGGCCAGAAGATGGACGGAGTCAGCCTGATTCAGCGGCTGAGTGAGCTGGCCGGCGGGCATGGTGTCGGCCGGGTTGACCATTTAGAAAACAGGCTGGTGGGCATAAAGTCAAGGGAGATTTACGAAGCCCCCGCCGCCACCGTGCTGCTTCAGGCACACCAGGCCCTGGAGGCGATAACCCTGTCTAAAGAGCAGCTGCGCTTCAAACAGAAAGTAGCCATAGAGTACGCCGACCTGATATATAACGGCCTGTGGTTCAGCTCGCTGCACCGCGATTTAGCCGCCTATGTCAAGAGCTCCCAGCGCTGGGTTAGCGGGGCAGTAAGACTCAAGCTGTTCAAGGGGAGCTCGGCGGTGGTCGGGCGGAAGTCACCCTTCTCCCTATACCGCCACGGTCTGGCGACCTATGATAAGGGTGATGAGTTTGACCGGAAGGCTGCCCCCGGTTTTATCCAGATATGGGGGCTGCCGGTCAGGACTCAGGCAAAGATACAGCCAAGCGAGCCAATAGAGGAAGATTAAAATGAGCCATATTCGAGGTCGCCTGAACAAGGCAGCCGATAAATCAGTAACTAAATATACCGCTTCTATCCCCTTTGACTGGCGCTTATATCAACACGATATCGCCGGCAGCATCGCCCACGCCAAAATGCTCGCCGGACAGGGCATTATTGCCCCGAAAGAGGCGGAGAGCATTATTTCGGGGCTGAAGGCAATCAAAGCCGAGATAGAGCAGGGCAAGTTCCAGTTCAAACCGGAGCTGGAGGACATCCACCTCAATATTGAAGCCTGCCTGATGGATAAGATAGGCGAGGCGGGGGGTAAGCTCCATACCGCCCGCTCCCGAAATGACCAGGTAGCTCTAGATTTACGCCTGTGGGCCAAAGAAGCCATCGCCGAGACCAGGGGCAAGCTGAGGGAACTGCAGCGGGCGCTGCTTGACCTGGCCCAAGCCAATAAAGAGGTGATTATGCCCGGCTATACCCACCTGCAACCGGCCCAGCCGGTGCTGCTGGCCCATCACCTTCTGGCCTACTTTGAGATGCTGCAGCGGGACATTGACCGCTTTGGCGGCTGCCTGAAGCGCACCGATGTTATGCCCCTGGGGAGCGGAGCACTGGCCGGGGTCGGCTATAAAGTCGACCGGGAGTTTCTCGCCCGGGAACTGGGCTTCAGCGAGATAAGCCAGAACAGCCTGGATGCGGTCTCGGATAGGGACTTTGTCATTGAATATGAAGCCGCCGCCAGTCTGGGTATGATGCACCTCTCCCGACTGGCTGAGGAGATTATTCTATGGTCATCGGCCGAGTTTAATTTCATTGAGCTTGATGACGCCTATGCCACCGCTTCCAGCATCATGCCCCAGAAGAAGAACCCCGATGTCGCCGAGCTGGTCCGGGGCAAGACAGGGCGCCTCTACGGTCACCTGACGGCGATGCTGACCACCATGAAAGCCCTCCCCCTGGCCTACAACCGGGATATGCAGGAGGACAAAGAGGGCTTCTTTGACAGTGTCGATACCCTGCTGGCTACCCTGGAAGTAGTGGCCGGTATGGTCAAGACCATCGGGGTTAAAAAGGAAAATATGAAGCAGGCGACCAATCGCGGCTACCTGCTGGCTACCGACCTGGCTGATTATCTGGTCGGCAAGGGGGAATCCTTCCGCAGTGCCCACAACATCGTGGGTAAGCTGGTGAGCTACGCTGCCCAAAAGGGCAAAGCGCTTAACGAACTCAGCCCGGCGGAATACAAGCAGTTTTCGCCCCTATTCGGTGAGGATGTCAGGTCTATTACTACCGAAACGTCTATCGCCGCCCGGGACAATACTGGCGGCACGGCGCCCAAACAGGTAAATAAAGCCCTGGCCCGGGCGAGAAAAATAGTAAGCGGGGATAGTTAGTTAAGC
This sequence comes from uncultured Dehalococcoidales bacterium, assembly GCA_964569555.1. GTDB lineage: Bacteria > Chloroflexota > Dehalococcoidia > Dehalococcoidales > JAUYDJ01. The sequence goes on from CAZMTT010000018.1 coordinate 11,436, forward strand.
TGAACTGGAGGGCAGCTTGTGGACTAACTTGTGCTGGGTGCGCAGGCACCTGGTGCACAGGTTAAGCTTTTTAGGCTGACCATCTATTACCAGGGTAACCGGGTGAATATTAGGCACCCAACGACGATTGGTGTGTCGTTTGGAGTGGCTGACATTATGACCGAATTGAGGGGTTTTCCCGCACAAATCACACTTCAACTATCTTTTCTCCCTTGATTATTGATTTATGGTAAAATTGCGTTATAATACTACCACAAGCCAGCAGAGTCTGGCAAGGATAACTGGAAAAGTAAAACCGGGCGGGTTAGTAACCGCAAGGACGGTAATAAAATGAAGAAAATTAACACCGCTAACGGGCAAGACCTGAGGGAAATGTTCGCTGCCGCCACTACCTGGCTGGAGAAGAATGCCGTTGATATTGACGCCCTGAACGTCTTTCCGGTACCCGATGGTGATACCGGCACCAACATGCTGCTCACCATGCGCTCGGTCATCGATGAAGCCTACCGCGCTCCCGACCGCAGTGCCTCGGCGGTGGCTAAGGCGATGGCGAAAGGGGCGCTCATGGGCGCCCGGGGCAACAGCGGGGTGATTCTGTCGCAGATTTGCCGCGGTCTGGCTGAGGGACTGGCCGATAAAGAATCATTCTGCGGTAGAGACCTGGCTGCCGCCCTGCTACAGTCATCAATACTGGCTTATAAGGGACTGAGCCAGCCCGTTGAGGGGACTATTCTCACCGTAATCAAGGACACCGCCGCCGCGGCTCAATCCCAGGCAGACGGTGCCCAGAATGACCTGATATCGGTCATCGAGGCCTCAGTTGATGCCGCCAGTGAATCAGTGGCCAACACCCCCAAGCTTCTCTCCGTGCTAAGAGATGCCGGCGTGGTGGATGCCGGCGGTCAGGGGCTCTATACCATTCTGGAGGGGGCGCTTCATTACCTCAAGGGTGAAATGGAGCAGATACAGCTGCGCAAGCCACAGATAATCGTCAGTGACGTACATCCAACCAAGCTACCCGAGATGATTGCCGGTGAAGAGGTGCCCTACGGCTACTGTACTGAGCTCATGCTTAAGGGGGAGAAGCTCAACCCGGACAAGATAAGAACCAAGCTGGAGAAGAAGGGCGAATCACTGATTGTGGTTGGTGATGAATCTACAATCAGGATTCATATTCACACCCTGGAGCCGGGCAATGTGGTCCGTTATGCCACCTCCCTGGGCACGATGCACCGGGTAAACATCCGCAACATGGACGAGCAGCACCAGGACTACGTGGAAATGCAGAAAGAGAGAATGCCCGAAATTGATGTGGCTATCGTGGCAGTAGCTTCCGGCGATGGGCTTGCCGAGGTCTTCAAGAGCCTGGGGGCAGCCGCCATTGTCCCCGGCGGACAGACTATGAACCCGAGCACCAAAGATATACTTCAGGCAGTAGAGGCAGTGCCTTCGGATAAGTTTATTATTCTACCCAATAATAAAAATATCGTGGCTACCGCCCAGCAGGTGCAATCCCTGACCGAGAAAAAAATCAAAGTGGTGCCCACCGAGACAATTCCACAGGGAGTAGCCACCCTGCTCGCCTTTGACTACGAGGCTGACTTTGAAACCAATGCCCGCCTGATGAGCCAGGCAAAATCAACGGTGAAGTCCGTTGAAATTACCCGCGCCACCCGCTCCACTAAAATAGGCGGCCTCGATATCAAGAAGAAACAGGCTATCGGTCTCCTCGACGGGAAGCTGGTAGCCGCCGGTAAAGACCCCACCGATGTGCTGAACCAGGTACTGGCCAAGCTCAATCTGGATGAAGCCGAGGTGATTACCATCTACTACGGGGCTAATACCAAGCCGGAAGAAGCCAAAGAGGCCAGCACCCAAATCCAGGCACAGCACCCGCAGCTTCAGATTGAAGTCGTCCCTGGTGGTCAGCCTCACTACAACTACATTGTTTCTGTAGAGTAGCTCCAATGACGGTCAAGATTGTCACCGACAGCGTCTGTGACCTCCCGCCTGAGGTGACCAGAGAGCTGGGAATTACCATAGTTCCACTCAATGTCCGCTTCGGCGACGAGGTTTACCGCGACGGTATTGACATGACCGCCGAAGAGTTCTACCGCCGGCTCCAGTATGACAAAATCCTGCCGGTTACCTCAGTACCGGCGCCGGCAACCTTCGCCGAGATATATGATAAGGTGGCGGAGGAGACCGATGAAATCCTGGTCATCATGCTCACCTCCAAGCTCAGCGGTACCCATCAGGTAGCGGTGCAAAGTGTCGGCTTGATGAAGCGGAAATGCCGGGTTGAGGTGATTGATTCCGGCTGGGCGGTAATGGCAGAGGGGATGGTCGTTATTACCGCCGCCAGGGCGGCTCAGGCTGGAGCCAGCTTTGATGAGGTAGCAGACATCACCCGCCGCAACTTGAAGCGAGCCGATATGCGGGCCGCTTTTGATACCCTGGAGTATCTAAGAAGGGGCGGGCGCATCGGTGCCGCCCAGGCTTTTCTGGGCTCGGTGCTCAAGATAAACCCGATAATAATGCTGAAAGATGGCGTGGTCCAGCCGGCGGGGCGGGAGCGCTCCTGGGCTAAAATAATCGACCACCTCACCAGATTTGTTACCAGCTATACTAATATCGAAGAGATGGCAATAGAGGACGCTTTGTGTCCTGATGATGCCGAACTGCTGGCGGAACGGGTTAGCCCTCGCTTCCCCAAAGAGCGCATCTTCCGCTCCAAGATCGGCCCGGTCATCGGCACCCATACCGGCCCCCATACCCTGGTGGTATCCGTGCTGGGCGATAAGTAGCCGCCGTCAGCCGAGGCGAACAGAGGCAAGGTCCGGGTGATAAATACCGAATCACTGCGCAAGATTCTTGAGCTTGAGCACCAGAAAGGCTACCAGGATTCAGCCGTAATCGGTGGCCTCGACCAGTTGCTGCGCAACTGGGCCAGCCAGGCGGCGGCATCAATCAACCAGCCCAAACTGCTGAAACGCTTTCAGAGCCTTAAACTGGCTAAATCCAGATACGCCTCCCTGACCAAACCCGGGCGCAAAGAATGGGTCCAGAGCCTGCTCGACTTTCTGGCCGAATTAGAACGCGAGCCGGCGGCTAAAAGCGCCGCCAAGCCGCCGCCCCTAACCAGCCGACCGCCGTCAAAGCCACGGGTAAGCGCGGTCAGCCAGTCAACAGAAGCGGCCATCACCGGTATTCACGGGATTAGCTCCAGCCTGGCGGCCAAGTTCGGCAAGCTGGGGGTAAAAACAATCCGCGACCTGCTCTACTTCTTCCCCCGCCGCCACCTTGACTACAGCCAGCGCAAGTTTATCTCCCAGCTAACCGAGGGCGATGAACAGACCATCATGGCTAATGTCTGGGAGGCAAAGCTGGTTATGCCGGGGGGGCGGCGGAGCACCGAAGCCATCGTTGGCGATGAGACCGGTAACATCAGGGTAGTCTGGTTCAATAACCCCTACCTGGTCAAGACGCTGACGCCCAATACCCGCCTGGTTATCAGCGGTCGGGTGAGCCTGTTTGGCGGCCGGCATGTCTTTGAATCCCCAGAATGGGAGCTGGCTGAGGATAAAGAATTAATTCATACCGGACGCCTGATTCCACTCTACCCGCTGACTCAGGGGCTGAGACCGCGCCAGGTGAGAAAACTGATGAAAGAGGTGGTTGACCAGTGGGCGTGGCAAGTGGCCGATTTCCTGCCGCCGGAGCTGAGAAAGCGCTGTGACCTACTGGAGCTATCCCAAGCGATAAGCCAGGCCCACTACCCCGATGATGAGACCGCCATAGACAGCGCCCGAACCCGCCTCGCCTTTGATGAGCTCTTTCTCCTCCAGCTGGGGGTGCTGGGGCGAAAGCGGGACTGGCAAGAAGGCCAGCCGGGCAACCCGCTTCTTGCCCAGAACGAGGTGCTGGACATTTTCCTGAAGTCCCTGCCCTTTGCCCTGACCCCGGCGCAGCAGCGCGTGCTCAAGGAGATACTGGCTGATTTACCCCGAAAACAGCCGATGTCCCGTCTGCTCCAGGGGGAGGTCGGCAGCGGCAAGACGGTGGTCGCCACCGCCGCCCTGATTATGGCGGCGGCCAATAACTACCAGGGGGCATTTATGGCGCCCACCGAGATTCTGGCCGAGCAGCACTTCACTAACGTCTGCCGCCTCCTTTCCCGGGCCGGAAAAGAGGAGGGAGGGGAGGACTACCTGCGCCGCTATTCGGGACTTCTGCCTCGGCCGCTTACCGTGGCGCTGCTCATCGGTGATATTACCCAAGCCAAGAAGCAGGGACTCCAGCAGCAAATCCAGTCGGGTGAGATAGACATTATTATCGGCACTCACGCCCTGATTCAGAAGGGGGTTGAGTTTAACCGGCTGGGCCTGGCGGTGGTGGATGAGCAGCACCGCTTCGGCGTTGAGCAGCGCTCGGCGCTGCGGCAGAAGGGCTTCAGCCCCCATGTGCTGGTAATGACGGCGACGCCTATCCCCCGCACCCTGGCCCTGACCCTCTACGGCGACCTTGATTTATCGGTTATTGACCAGCTTCCCCCGGGCAGGCAGGAAATAAAGACAAAGTGGCTCCACCCCGCCCAGCGGGAAAAAGCCTATACTTTTATCCGCCGCCAGGTGGCGGGCGGCCGCCAGGCTTTTATCATCTGCCCCCTGGTTGAGGAATCAGAGGCAATTCAGGCCAAGGCCGCCGTTGCCGAATACGAGCGCCTGGCGGAAGAAGTCTTCCCCGAGCTGAAGCTGGGCCTGCTCCACGGGCGCATGTCGGCCAGTGAAAAGGACGAGGTGATGCGCCAGTTTCATGCCGGCACGCTGAATATTCTGGTATCAACCCCGGTGGTTGAGGTGGGCATTGATGTGCCCAATGCCACCGTAATGCTGATTGAGAGTGCCGACCGCTTCGGCCTCTCGCAGCTGCACCAGTTCCGGGGCAGAGTCGGGCGGGGTGAGGAGCAGAGCTACTGCCTGCTGCTTGCCGAGAACCCGTCAATAGTGGCCAAAGAACGGCTGGATTCCATCGAGAAGATTCAGGACGGCTTCGCCCTGGCCGAAGAGGACCTGAAACTGCGGGGACCGGGGGAGTTCTTCGGCACCCGCCAGAGCGGACTGCCTGACCTGCGCATGGCCAAGCTTTCTGATATTGCCCTGCTGGAGATGGCGCGTGCTGAAGCAATGAAACTCTTCCAAGTAGACCCCGCTTTAGCCAAACCGGAGCATAAGCCGCTGGCGAAAGAGCTCGCCCGCGTCTGGCAAAAAGGCAGCGAGCTGAGCTAGGGCTCAGTACCACCGGTCGCCAGTGAATCCACGTCCACCTCTCAGGTTGAAGAGGCAGGGCAGATTAGTGTAGAATTTACCCACATCCACGAAGGGTATGTTATGAGAGTTCAGAGATGCAAGGGAATGCGCGACCTCTCCCCCGCCGAGATGAAGGTATTTGGCCAGATTGAGAGTATCTTCCGGGACGGCTGTCTTAAATGGGGATACCAGGAGGTCAGGACACCGACCATTGAGTCTCTCCACCTGTTTACCTCCACCGGAACGCTTACCCCCGGTATGCTGGGCAGGGTATATTCCTTCCTGGACTGGGACGGCTGGAGCGGGGAACGGGTGGTGCTGCGACCGGATGGCACCATTCCGGTGGCCCGTTTCTATATTGACAGTATGGCGGATAAGGGGCTGGCCAAGCTCTTCTATATCACCAACACCTTTATTTTTGAAGAGACCGGCAAAGAGAACCGGGAGAAATGGCAGGGCGGGGCGGAGCTAATCGGGGTGAATTCAGTCGCCGCCGATGTGGAGCTGGTCGTACTGGCTCTAGAAGTCTTGCAGAGCGTGGGCATTGAAGGGGTGGAGCTAAGGCTATCGCATGCCGGCGTCATCAGGGCGCTGCTCACCCGGCTCGGCTTAAGCCCTGAGGAGCAAGCCTCGCTCTTTGACCAGATTCTGGAGGGGAATACCAGAGCCCTGGCCCGGCTAAAGCCGGGCGACAGCGGGCAGAAAGAAGCCCTCGCCCTTTTGCTGGAGCGTAAAGAAAAGTCAACCCGTTTTCTGCGGGAGGTAAAGGCGCTATCACCGGAGCTGGAGCGCCCGCTTAATAATTTAATAGAAGTGGCCGAACTGCTGGAGGCTCTGGGCTATGACTACCTGATTGATATTGCCTCCGGGAGGGGGTTTGAATACTACACCGGTGTCATCTTTCAGCTTTTCACCGGCAATAAAAAGATAGGCGGCGGGGGGCGGTATGACGCCCTCATCCCCCTGATGGGAGGCAAGGATGTCCCTGCCTCCGGTTTTGCCCTTTACCTGAACCAGCTGATGAAGCTGCTGAAGCCAAAAACGGAGCCCAAAACGCCCGGTAAAAAGATATTAATCAGGGCTGACCGGCCGGAAATACTAAAAGAAGGCTTCAAGCTGGCTAAAGGCCTCCATGGAGCCGGCTACAGCGCTGAAATCCAGCTCGGTGATGAGGCACCGGCTGATTTGAGATGGACGATTGAAATTCAGGACAAAGCACCCCGGTTTAGGTTGACCGACCGGGCTAAAAAGAAGCAGCTTTCGGCGTCATCAGTAGCCGAAGTTCAGCAATTACTGGACAAAGAGAGTGAGTAGAAGTGTCAATAAAAATAGCGTTGCCCAAGGGGCGTCTTCTGGCGGAGACCGCCCGCCGGCTGCATCTGGCTGACCTGGGACTGGCCGGCTACTACCCCAAAACCCGCTTTTACCGCCTCACATCTGAGAAATATCCTGACCTCTTTGCCAAGATATTCCACGAGAAGGATATTCCGATTCAGGTGGCGGTGGGAAACTATGATCTGGGTATCTGCGGGCTGGACTGGGTGGAAGAGCTGCTGGCCAAGTATCCCAGCTCGGCTCTGGTCAAAATTAGCGATTTAGGCTACGGCGAGGGGAAGCTGTATATGATGGCCAGCCGGGCCGGGGGAGCGCCCACGCTGAAAGACGCGCCGGCCAAGATGAATATCATACGTATTGCCAGCGAGTACCCCAATCTGGCGGAAGCCTTTGCCCTGAGTAACCGGCTGAGGCGGTTCAGCGTCTTCCCCCTGTGGGGCGGAGCCGAGGTCTACCCGCCGGAAAATGCCGAGATGGCACTGGTCTCAAGAAGAAAGGGAGAACCGCTGAATAATGACCTGGTGTCCCTGAGTGAAATCATGGGCTTCAGCGTTTATCTGATTGCCAACCAGGCCAGCTGGGAACAGAAAGACCTGAGCGAGATAACCTCGGCTATTGAGAAGGCAGTTTTACCGCCGCTTAAAGAAGAGACGCCTCCGGTGGCCAGCGCCGCCACGCCGGCGCCGTACCCGACCGGGGATACTATTCGGCTGGCTTTACCCGATGGGCACCAGCAGCCGCCAACCCGGCAGCTGCTCGATAAAGCCGGCATACAGGTTGATGATTACCCCTCGGCGTCAGGCAACCGCCGACCGACTACCAGCCTGGACGGGGTCAGTATCAAGGTAATCAGGCCTCAGGATATGCCGCTACAGGTAGCCAACGGCAACTTTGACCTGGCCATTACCGGCCGGGACTGGCTCAGGGAGCACGCCTACCAGTTTCCCTCCAGCCCGGCGGTGGAGCTGCTCGACCTCAAATCGGGGCGGGTAAAAATAGTGGCCGTAGTCAGCCAGGACTTGCCGGTAAATGATAGCCGCGATTTGCGCCAGCTCAGCAACGGCGGCGAGAGCGGACTGAGGGTGGCTTCGGAGTACGTCAATATTGCCGATAAGTACGCCCGTGACAACCACCTCGGCCGCTACCGGGTGGTGCCTACCTGGGGGGCCAGCGAAGCCTTTCTGCCCGAGGACGCTGATTTGCTGATTGAGAATACCGAGACGGGGCAGACCCTGGCCCGGCACAAACTTAAAATTATTGATAATCTTTTTGAGTCGAACGCCTGTCTGATTGGCCGAAAAGACGGCGCTAGTTCTAAAAAGGGCGAAAAGATAAAGGCAATCATGGAAATGCTGAGAGACGCCGTGGAGGAATTCAAATGAAAATCATTGAAGGCTTGGCTCAAGCCAAAACCCTGCTGTCCCGGGAGCTCCCCAGCGGGCTATACCCGATTTCAGGCGGGCTGAAGCGAAGTCTAAAGAAGATGTTTGGCACCGAGGACCCGGAGCAGGCAGTGCGCATAATCATTGCTGAGGTGCGCCGAAGAGGCGACGCCGCCCTCTTTGACTATGCCGCCGAGATTGACGGCATGAAGCTCGCCTCGCTGGAAATAAGCCGGGAGCAGATAGCCGACGCCTATAAAGAGGTGAATTCGGAGCTGCTCGCTGCCTTAAAGCTGGCGGCAGAGCGAATCGAGGCATTTCACAGCGCCCAGAAGAAAAGTATGTGGCACGAGGTAAGCAAAGACGGCCTGGAACAAAAAATACGCCCGCTGGAGCGCATCGGCGCCTATGTCCCCGGCGGCACCGCCGCCTACCCCTCAACGGTGCTGATGACGGCGATACCGGCTAAAGTAGCCGGGGTGAAAGAAGTCATTCTGGTTACCCCGCCCCGGGGTGCGGGAGCCGTCCCCGCCCCTAATCTGGTGGCAGCGGATATTGCTAAAGTTGACCGTATTTTCAGGGTGGGCGGTGCCCAGGCAGTAGCCGCGCTGGCTTACGGCACCGAATCTATACCCAAGGTGGATAAAATCTGCGGGCCGGGCAATATCTTTGTCATGCTCGCCAAAAAGCTGGTCTTCGGGGCGGTTGATATTGACGGACTGCAGGGGCCGAGCGAGGTTTTAATTATCGCCGATGAGACGGCCGACCCCGCCTACCGGGCGGCTGACCTTTTAGCCCAGGCGGAGCACGACCCGCTAGCCTCGGCGATTCTGGTAACCGATTCCGCCAAGCTAGCCCAGGAGGTCAACCAGGAGGTGGACAAGCAGCTAAAAGAACTGAGCCGGCGCGAGATTATCGCCGAATCCTTAGAGACCACCGGCAAGATAGTGGTGGTGGCTAATCTGGACGAAGCGGTTGAGCTGGCCAATCTCTATGCCCCGGAGCACCTCTGCCTGGTGGTGGAGAAAACAGACGCCTATAAAGACCGCATCGTCAATGCCGGCTGTGTCTACGTCGGGGAAAGCTCAGCGACGGTGCTGGGTGACTATGTCGCCGGCACCAACCACGCCCTGCCCACCAGCGGCACGGCTAAGTTCAGCTCGCCGCTCAATATTATTGATTTTATGAAGCTGACCAACTTCGTGACCATAGATAAAGCCAACCTGAAAAAGCTGGGCCCAGCCGCGGCTATCATCGCCCGCGCCGAGGGCTTTGAGGCTCACGCCAAGTCAGTGGAAAAAAGACTGGAAACAAGCTAAGCTATTTATCTTAGGAGGTAGCTTCTTTCGTGAGTGAAGAAGGTATAGAAAGATTAATACGGCCCAATCTGGCTGCCTTTGGCGGCTACTGCGCTGCCAAATCGCCGGAGACTCTGGCCAAAAAGATAGGCATCGCCGCCGAGAATATTATCAAGCTGGATGCCAATGAGAACCCCTACGGCTGTTCCCCCCGGGTGAACCAGGCGCTGGCGAGCTATCCCTATTTAAGCACCTACCCCGATGCCGGGCAGACCGAGCTCAGGGAGCAGCTGGAGGGCTATACCGGCATTGATGCCGAAAATATTGTCGCCGGTAGCGGCAGCGATGAGCTGATTGACCTCATCCTGCGCCTGTTTATCAAGCCGGGTGACGAGGTGATTAACTGTCCGCCTACTTTTGACATGTTCCGCTTCAGCACCCAGATAGACGAGGGCACCCTGGTTGAAGTGCCCCGGGATGAGGGCTTTGCCGTCAGCGTCAGGGCAGTCAAAGAGGCGGTAACCAAAAAGACCAAGATAATCCTGCTGGCCAACCCCAATAACCCGACCGGGACACTAACCCCGCGGCAGGATATTCTGGAGATACTGAAAACCGGGCTGCCGGTGGTGGTTGATGAAGCCTACTACGAGTTCAGCGGGGAGACGGTGGCGCCCCTGGTCAGGCAATATCCCAATCTGATGGTGCCGCGGACATTCAGCAAGTGGGCCGGGCTGGCCGGGCTGAGGGTGGGCTACGGCGTCTTCCCGACCAAGATTGCCAGCTACCTGATGGCAATCAAGCCACCCTATAACGTCAACATGGCCGCCCTGGTGGCGGTGCGGGAGTCGCTGGCCGATGTTGACTACCTGATGAGCACGGTCAGGAAGATAATCGCGGAGCGGGAGCGGCTTTTCGGCGAGCTCAAAAAGTTCAACTGGCTCAAACCCTTCCCCTCCCAGGCCAACTTCATTTTCGCCTCGGTGCTCAAGGGAGAAGCCAAAGAGCTTCAGCAGAAACTGCAGAGTAAGGGGATACTGATTCGCTACTTTGACCTGCCCTACTGGCGGGACGGTGTCCGTATCAGCGTGGGCAAGCCCGAGCAGACCGACGCCCTCGTCAAAGCGTTACAAGAAATAGGAGAGGAATAAATGTCTAAGCGACTTGCCACCGTTAAAAGGGAGACCAAGGAAACCCAGATTAGCCTGGAGCTCAATCTTGACGGCAGTGGCCAGTACCAGATAGCCACCGGGCTTAAGATGCTTGACCACCTGCTGTCCCAGCTGGCCCAGCACGGGAGGTTTGACCTCAAAATAGCCGCCAGCGGGGATGACCCGCACCACCTGATTGAAGATGTCGCCATCTGCCTGGGCAAAGCCTTTAATGAAGCGCTGGGGGAGAAGCGGGGCATCATCCGCATGGCCAACGCCGCCGTGCCCATGGATGACGCCCTGGCCACGGTAGCCGTGGACATCAGCGGGCGGGCCTATACCGTGCTTGAGCTACCCTTTGCCGGTAATGACATGGCGGGCTTCCCCACCGACCTCATCCGCCACTTTCTGGAGTCCCTGGCCATTGAAGCCAGGCTCAACCTGCATGTCAATATCG
>CAZMTT010000019.1:0-21776 GCA_964569555.1 uncultured Dehalococcoidales bacterium
TCCGCTTCAGCTTCGGCAAAATCTCCTTCCCGCGGATTTTTCTCAATTACCCAGAGTTCCTTCACCTCCTCACGCAGCTTGAGTATAAAGGGGAAATGGCCCACAATAGCTACTCTCTTATCCTTGCCTTTCTCGGCGATCACTTTAGCCGCGTTAAGCTCTACGCATTCTTCATCCTTGACCTCAAGCAACGAGTTGATCGCTGCCATCCCGATGGCGGCCTCTAGTATGTCCTTAGAGTAAGCCATCCGAACCAGCTCTGTTGTCTCCTTCTCCAACAAGTGCCCTGCCTGCTTCACCGACGGCTGCTCTTGCTGAAGGGCATCGCGCGGAAGTGTTGCCGCCAGACCACAATGGCGAGTCAGCACAGCGGTATGAAACAGGCCCTGACGAATGTCCCTTACCCCCGCTTTCATATCCAGGCTTGATATGAGGTCATCTATAATTTGCATCCCTGCTCCCACTGCCTAAGCTTAAACCAGCTCTATCTACGAATTGCCCCCGCCTCTCTATCGCCTGCCATGGCCCGGCCTCCCCCATCCTGGCCTCCATGGCCGGAGCGCCCTAAAATCGGCTGTGTTACATGTAGGACAAAGCTCCGGAGGCCTGGTTATCATCACTTCAAATGGTACTTCCCATTCGTGCCCGTTTAGGCACCTGAATCGGCGAAACGCCATTTCGAAGCTCCCTCCCTCAATCCTTAATGCCTTGCCGTTGAACAAGGCATCAGCTACTTTCTGCCGCGCTGAGGCTAACACCCTCTGAAAGGTCGGGCGAGAAACGTTCATCTTCTTGGCACCCTGTTCCTGTTCGAGACATTCAAGGTCTTTAAGGCGTATCGCCTCAAGCTCCTCTACTGATAACTGCACCTCTCCGAGTATCCTTAGCGGTATACCGGCTGGCTTAAAGTAGGTTACACTAGGCAAGAACGCAACCCGGCGGTACTTTGGTGGTCTAGGCATATTCTTATTATCCTTTTATCCCTCAGCAATATTGAGCATATGCTCATAATAATGCTAGCATTCATCCCACCAATTGTCAACAGAAGAGGGTACCAATTTTCTGACAGTGCTATCAAAGAAAGAGTTTAAGGAGGAGATTTCGTTCCCACAACCCAAAGGTCGTTGGTTCGAATCCAACCCCCGCTACCAAGTGATATTTAAGGGAAGCAGAGATGCTTCTTTCTTTAAAACGAGTCCCATTTCGCAGCGTGGTACTCTTAGGCGAGCCTAGGGAGGCACTTCTATGTTCTATGTAGGCATTGACAATTATCAGTGCCCACCCGGAATATCACCGTACGTTTTCAGAACATGTTTGGTAGTAAAAGGCAGGCTGTCTCCATAGCTCCAACCCTCCTTGTTTTTGACTGAGGCTCGGAAGTAGTAGGTCGTGCCTGGCTCCAGGTCCTCGAGTTGGTAGCTAAAATTACTTCCGGCTATGTTTACGTTAGCTGCCCACGGACCACCCGAGCAATCAGGAGTGGTTCCCCAATCAAACCTTCTTTCAACAATGCTAGCGCCACCATCGCTGACTATGTTGCCATTAAGAATTGCTCCGGTGTCGGTTACTGATTCCGCAGGTCTAGTCTCAACAGTTGCTAACTGCATATTTCTGCTCCTATTTCCTTAATTTATAGTACTGACGCTACAGCGAGCCAGCTATGTATACTGCGCTATACGCCCAACGCCATTTCGACCGCAGCTTCGGCATGGAGTCGCGTTGTATCGAAGAGCGGAATGTCTACATCCTGAGAGTGGATGAGTAACGGGAGTTCGGTACACGCCAGAACAATTCCCTCAGCCCCCTGGTCTATCAGCCTTTCTATAATTTTGAGACAGGCTCGGCGCGAAGCATCACTTATCTTCCCCCGGCATAGCTCATCATAGATTATGCGGTGAATTTTGGCCTGGTCATCATCGTCAGGTACGAGTACATGAATGCCAAAATCTTTTCGGAGTCGGCCTTGATAGAACCGCTCCTGCATTACAAATTTTGTTCCCAATAACCCAACCTTGCGTAAGCCACTCTCTCTGATGGCATTGCCAGCTACATCAACGATATGAAGTATGGGCAACCCGGTTGCCTTAGCTACCACATCGGCAACTTTGTGCATTGTGTTGGTGCATATTACCAAAAAGTCGGCACCTGCCTGCTTCAATGCTGTGCCTGCCTTGGCCAGAATATCAGCCGCATCATCCCAGCGTGCCTCACGTTGAGTGCGCTCGATCTCTTCAAAGTCCAAACTGTAAAGCACTATGCGAGCCGAATGAAGGCCACCGAGCTTGCTCGAAACCCCTTCGTTGATAAGCCGATAGTATTCTAGGGTGGAGTTCCAGCTCATGCCTCCGATTAGTCCAATCACCTTCATGCGTCCACCTCCCCTACAGCTTGCAGACTATGGCCAGGTTATTATTTTACCGGCTCCACTGTCGATATAGTCTTCTCCATATTCTTCCCGGAACATTCTTCGCGCCTCATCCCCGCTGCAGTGGCACGGGGCCACTTTATTTACGGATAACTGACGAAATTCTTTAATGATAGATTCAATCTGTGAGGTGGATGCACCAGTCAGGTGAAAGCCGCCCATTGTGAGGTAAACCCTTTCTTGGGGAACTATATCTTTCGCGGTACGGATGATATGTACCACACCGGGATGGGCACAGCCGGTGATTACCACCAGGCCTTTGCTGGTTGTTATGATTAGCGATTGCTCTATTATACCGCTGCCAAGTTCGCCAGTAGTGTATACTCTGGCGAAGAGCTCTTCGGCCTCAGACACCTCGTGAACCCTTGCTCCGAGTGACCTTACTCCATCTCCAAAGCCTTGAGGAAATGACTGTGGTAGATAAACGACGACATCGCTGTTTTCTTGCAGTAAGCCGTTGAGCCCTCCAACGTGGTCACCATGTATATGTGATAGTACAATGGCATCAATCTCTGCCGGATCAATCTCAAGCGCTCTCATGTTGTGCAAAAGAGTGGCACTATCTCCACCGGTATCGAACAATACCGTCTTTTCAGGCAACCTTACTAAGCAGGAAAAACCCCAGGATTCTTGTAGCCGTGGGTCAAAAGGGTTGTTATCATATACAATAATTAATTCAATTTCATGACTACCTGGGGCTTCATTTTGTCGCAACATAGCTGGTTCATCCTTCGGGGAAATCGTCGAGCAACCACAAACCGCAAATAAGCCGAACACCAGAATGATTACAAACTTAATCATTTTTGCTTCAGGGCTAGACGCAGTAGGCAACTGGGATAATTTAACTCAAGCCCCATATTTTTTGAAATTAATTACTCGTCCCTTTTCAAGCTTATCATCGTGCAGCATAATCATTTCAGGATATTCACTGTCTAAATGAAAATTTGCTTCCGCTATTTCTCGTTCGACTTCCGCCATATTTGGTTTCGCGCCTGATTCAAGGTGGGTTGGATAGAGGGAAAGCATAGCATTTGGTTTCAACACTCTATAAACTTCTCGTAAAAGTTTCCTTCTTTCTTTCTTGCGTGGATAGTAGTAATAGTGTACTACGTCATACAGGAGAACCACGTCAATCGATTCACTATCTAGACTAATTCTTGACCCTTCCAGGATAGCAAACGTTCTGATATTTTCTAGACCCAGTAATTTGGCTTTACCCATCAATTGGTCTAAGACGTCCTTATCTTTATCCAGCCCATAAACCATTCCCCTCTTCCCGACTATCCTGGCGGCGGGAATGGTGTAGTTGCCCTTACCACACCCGAAATCCAGTATTCTCTGCCCGTTTTTTATCCCGATATGCTCCAGTAGTTTCTTACTACCCTTCTCTAGCCAATTATCTACATTTTTCCCCATTGGTAATTACTCATGCGGATATGAACGTTGTGTCAAACCGAGGCTCAGTCGTAGGCTCATTGGTAGGTAAAGGTCCACGATGTACAATGTCGCCCATACCCGGGATAAGCTTGAAGACATTGATTCAGCCAGCATTAGCTATTTACTTTCTACGCCCTGCGTATATTACACAGGAATGCCCTGAATTCGGGAATTCCGGTGTTAGGGTCTCCTATTCGGGGAGTAAGGTTATTGGCACTATCTCCTCTGGACAGCCCCATATATCCCCAATTCCACGGTAAGCTGATGTAGTGAACCGTAGAGCCATTTACATGACAGGGCTTAAGGCGAGCGGTGACCACAGCTTTTCCCTGCACACTGGTACCGCGGGCAGATTCCACAATAACAGTGTCACCACTGGCAATACCCCTTGCTTCGGCCAGCTCTTTACTCATCTCAACAAACATTTCCGGCATCATCTGTACTATCCATGGCAGGCGCCTGGTTATCGCCCCGCTATGCATGTGTTCCACCAAACGGTGGGTGGTGGCTAAAATAGGGTAGTCTGCCGCCGAACCCTTGGCGGCGGTTTCCCAGCTCTTCAAGGCGGGATTATTCTGTTGACTAGACATTGGATTCGATACCGGGCTTTCCCAGGGCTCATAATGCTCGGGGAAAGGACCATCGGCTCTGCCCGGACCGAAGAGATATCCTCGCCCCTGGGGTTTCATGATGAAAGGATACCCACCACCTTGTTTTACTGGTGGTGCGCCGCCATCGGCAACATCCCCCATCCATTTCTGGGCGGTATCGTCCCATTGGATAACCGGGAGCCCGGCATACCAGGGCTTGCCATCGGGGTCAACTGAAGCACGGTTGTACATGATGCGCCGGTTCAGCGGCCATGCCCAGCCCCAGCTGGCAAAGAGCCCGATACCTGAAGCATCAGCCGCACCCCGCCGCGCTGCCATATTGCCTTCTTCGGTATACATACCGCACCAGAGCCAGTTGCCACAACTGGTGGTGCCGTCATCCTTTAGGCTACCCGGACTTGATAGCAGCTTATCCGCCTTCAAGTCATAGCCGTTCATCTCCTTGGCCACCCGGTGTACATCAGGCGTATCGCCATAGTTCCAAGTCAGGTTGATGATGGCTTTGGCATTCCTTTCCGTCTGCCCGGCATAGAGTTCTTTGAGCTTTAACATTAGCTTATCTACTATCCACAGGTCGCTCCGGGCCTCACCAGGGGGGTCTGCCCCTTTGTAGCGCCATTGGTTCCAGCGACCGCTGTTACAGACGCTCCCCTCTTTCTCCAAAGAGTGGGCTGCGGGCAGCAGAAAGACCTCTGTCCCAATCTGGGCAGGATTAGCTCCTGCCTCTGGTTTCCAGAAAGCGGCTGTTTCGGTTTCCCAGAGGTCGGTCACCACCATCCATTCCAGCTTCGCCAGAGCCCGGCGTGTTGCGGCACTGTTTGGGCCGCTCACGGCCGGATTAATTCCCCAGCAGTTAAGCCCCCTTATGGCGCCATCGTCTATTGCCTTAAACAGGGGTTGCCAGGAGTAGTCGCCGCCACGCTTGGGCAGGTAGTTAAAGCTGGCATTGTGGTCAATATCGTGATACCACGCCTTTAGCAGACTGGTGAAGCGGGCTTTGTTCCCCCCGTAGTTGGTGAGTGTTTGTTCGCCACTGCTCGCTGGCCGGACACTGTCCCCACCCGGTCCCCAGTGATTAACCAGGCCCTGCAGGGTACAGCCAAGCCCATTCACTGCCCCCGTAATTCCGTTCAGTCCACCCCCAGCTATTCCCATGTTACCCAGTAAGAGCTGCAGGATACCAAAGGTTCGGACCGTTTGGGTACCGGTACTGCGCTGGCAGGCGTTGGACGAGAAAACAATAGCCCCCGCCCGGTCCCTTCGTCCGGTAGCCGCGTAAGCCTGGCAAATCTGCTGGAACACAGCTTTATCAGTGCCCGTGATTTCAACTACTTTATCATCGGTGTAGCGGGCGAAGTGTTTTTTCAGAAGCTGAAAGACACAGTTGGGGTTAGTAAGCGTGGGGTCCTTCTTTATCTTGTCTGGTTGCTCCGG
Source organism: uncultured Dehalococcoidales bacterium (assembly GCA_964569555.1). Lineage (GTDB taxonomy): Bacteria > Chloroflexota > Dehalococcoidia > Dehalococcoidales > JAUYDJ01. The sequence goes on from CAZMTT010000019.1 coordinate 5,908, forward strand.
GTCTGATTGCCAGGCCCAGCTTTTCTTATCATACTTGCTGCCATCCCACCCCGAGAACAAGCCGTTCATCGTGTCCGCTGGGCTGTTAAAATCGGGGTGGACGAGGAAAGAAGCATTGGTGTATTCCCTGACATAGATAATGTTGTATTTGTTGGGGTTAGCTTCCATATCATTAATGACGTACCTGATGATACCACCGACAAAAGCGATGTCGGTGCCTGGTCGCACTCTGCCATAAAGGTCTGCCTTGGCTGAGGTGCGGGTGAAACGCGGGTCAACATGGATGAGCTTGGCCCCTTTTTCTCTCGCCCGTGTGGCCCACTTGAAGGCATTGGGGAAGGTTTCCGCCAAATTGCCACCAATGGCCATAATGCAGTCACTGTTTCCCATGTCTATCCAGTGGTTCGACATTGGTCCTCTACCTACCGTCTCATTGTCAGCCGCCACTGCTGCTGAAACGCATATTCGCGCTTCATTCTCAATGTAAACCAGGCCCAAGGCACGCAGCATCTTGCTCATCAGATAGGCCTCTTCACTATTAGGGAATACGCTGCCCAGCGAAGCTATTGCCTCAGTACGGTTGACCAGGTGCCCTTCCTGGTCGGTTTTAATCCAGCCGTCATCGCGGCTTTGCTTAATCCTTTTAGCAATCTGCTCAATAGTCCAATCCCAGCTCTTCTCCTCCCATTTTGTTCCTCCTGCCGGACGATAGAGCACCTTGGTCAAACGGTGTCTGTTGTTAGCCACCTGACGCAGGCAAGCCCCCTTGGCGTCAAGGGAGCCTTCATTAATGGGGTGGTCAGGGTCACCCTCAATGTTTATAATTTTTCCCCCCTCCACTGCCATAATGGCGCCACAGCCTACTCCACAGTAGGGACAGATGGTAGTTCTTTCCCCCATTTTTTTCTTTAGTGATAAGCGCTGGGGAGAAGCAAGGGCTTTATCTCCTTCCCAAATTCCGAATAATAATAAGCTGCCAGCACCGGCCCCCGAAAGCTTCAGAAAATCTCTTCGGTTGATTTCCATACTTTATCCCTCCTTTGGCATATTTACCTGACACGCAAACTGATTGGTGGTAAAAGTGGTAAAATATGTCCAGCAATGATGCAACGGGAATATAAAATCAAGCGGATTATACCCTATGGGGGTATAGTATATCAATATGCCAGAAATAATTTTTGGAGGATGTGATGACCGAAGGACAGGAAGTATCACAGGAGATGCTGCTAAAACGGCTGAGGAGAATTGAGGGGCAGATTCGGGGTATCGAGAAAATGATTGTTGGTGGACGTGACTGTGAAAATTTGATAACTCAACTGGCAGCGGTTCGTTCTGCTATCGAGAGTGTAGGGGCTTTAGTATTGAATAATTACATGAAGCTTTGCTTTCGTCAGGGCGCTGAAAGCGAGTCCACCAGTATTGATTCCCTGGCACGGGTAGTGGCCATTTGGGGGCGGGTGCGGGTTGGCGAACAAAAATAGGCTGTCTACGATACGGAAAATCTACATAGATATTTATAAAACTACACATAGATGACTGGTATCTCTTGGAAAAGGATTCCCAAAATATATTATCCCGAAGGAGGACAAGTTGGTAGAAAAAGAAATTATTGTTACCGAGAATGCCCCAGTAGCTATTGGACCATACTCACAAGCGGTAAAATCAGGAAGCATGGTATTTGCTTCTGGGCAACTTCCGATGGACCCATCAAGCGGCAAAATGCTGGAGAGCGATATTGAGAGTGAGACAAAACAGGCACTGGAAAACCTGAAGGCTGTTTTAGTAGCGGCGGGTTCCTCTTTGGATAAAGCAGTGAAGACCACAGTATTTATTACTGATATGAGTAATTTTGCCAAGATGAATGCAGTCTATAGTCACTATTTTGGTGAAGGTTCTCCAGCACGTAGCACTATACAAGTGGGTGCGCTTCCAAAGGGTGCAAAAGTAGAAATCGAAGCAATTGCAATAAGCAAATAGAAACTTATGTAATCTCATTAGTGGCATGATGAATTAGCAAAGAACCAAATTAATAAAACACTAGAACAAATTAAGAGATGCTTTACTGCGTTACTCGCCATTGAGGCTAATAGAACAAAAAGAAACAGGCTCCGGTATGAAGCCGGAGCCCGCTGATTTTCTGGTGGAGACGGGGGAGAGTCGAACTCCCCGTCCAGAAGAAGCTGCCCAGGACACACTACAAGCTTAGTCAGCTCTTTAATCTTGCTCAACTAACCTCTGCTGACCGAGTTTAGCCAAGCCAGCCAATTAGTCTTTCACCGCCCTTATTGGCGTCCGGGTGATGGCACCCCAATTTTCGGCACCCAATCCCAACCCTTGGGGATAGGTCAGGTTGGATGTGCTGCCAGTTAATTAGGCAGCAAGAACCATTTCAGGTTCGCCAATTATTTTGGGCCACTTGTTTTATGAGGTTAGTGGCACCTCAGCTTGCAATCCTGTAGCCTACTTCCCCTGTCGAAACCACGCGTCCCCGCTTTGCTTTGCCTCCTTCAAGCCTTCTTTTTAAGGGCTCGCCCCAGCTCTATCTTGGCCTCGCGGCGGGCGATTGCCTCTCGCTTGTCGTACTGCCTTTTACCTTTGGCCAGGGCTATTTCAACCTTGGCCCGGTCATCTTTAATATATAGCCTGAGTGGAACCAGGGTCAACCCCTTCTCATGCACCTTGCTGGCGAGAAACTCAATCTGCTTGCGGTGCACTAATAACTTTCGGGTTCGCGTTGGCTCATGGCTGAGGTAGCTACCGGCTTCATAGCGGGCAATATGGGCATTCAGCAGCCACAGTTCCCCGCCCTCAGGCCTGACATAGGCATCACCCAGGCTTATCCGCCCGGCCCGGATTGATTTTATCTCCGTGCCGGTGAGGACAATACCCGCTTCTATTTTATCCTGAATATGGTAATCGCGGTAAGCCTTGCGATTGGTAACCAGTGTCTTTATCGCCACCATTAAATTATATCACGTTTGACACCAGCACCTCTATGATTCATAATTTAGGGCGGTTGTAACTGAAACAGGGCTTAAAAGTGGCTATTATCATTAAATCCCCCGATGAGATTGCCGCCATGCGGCGGGCGGGCCGTGTCGTGGCTGCGGTGCTGAGTACACTCGCCAGGGAGATAAAAGCGGGCATGACCACCGGCCAGCTTGATGATATGGCGGTGCGGGAGCTGGCTAAATATAAAGCCGGGGCTTCGTTCAAGGGCTACCGGGGCTTCCCGGCCAGCCTCTGTGTTTCCCTCAATGAGGAAGTGGTGCACGGTATTCCCGGGGAGAGGGTAATAAACGAGGGTGATATCGTTTCCCTGGACTTCGGGGCTTTTGTCGACGGGTTTCACGGTGATGCCGCGCTGACGGTGGGGATAGGCAATATTAACCCGGCGGCAAAACGGCTCCTGGAAGTAGCCAAGGATGCCCTTGAGGCGGGTATCGCCGAGGCTCGACCGGGTGCCCATCTCAGTGATATCTCGGCCGCCATTCAGCTTTATGCCGAGTCAGCCGGTTTTTCGGTGGTGCGCGAGTACACCGGGCATGGTATCGGGCGCAATATGCATGAGTCACCCCAGATACCGAACTTCGGTCTGCCGGGGGAGGGCCCGGTGCTGCAAGAGGGAATGGCTTTCGCCATTGAGCCGATGGTTAATCTTGGCAGCTGGGAAACCAGGGTTAAAGGCGACCGCTGGACGGTGGTTACCGCTGACGGTAGCCTTTCGGCGCACTTTGAGAAAACTATTGCCATTACCAGGGGTGGGGCTGAGGTACTTACCCCGTGGGATGAAAGCTAGTGCCGGAAAGGACTGACGGGCATTATGGCAATTTTACCAATACGGCATCTCCCCGATGAGCCGTGGCTGAGGCGGAAGGCGAAAAAGGTCTCCCGCATTGATGGCTCGATTCAGCGGCTGATTGATGATATGGTGGCGACGATGCAGTATGCGAGTGGCGTTGGTCTGGCGGCCCCCCAGGTGGGTGTTTCGCTCCGGGTCATTGTCCTCCAGATGCCCGAGGAGGAGCCAATGGCCGTCATCAATCCGGAGATAGTCCGGCGCAGCGGGGAGAGGGAGGTAACCGAGGGCTGCCTCAGTGTCCCCGGCTATTTTGGCGAGATAAAGAGGTCCGAGTCAGTTACCGTCAAGGGGCAGGACCGCCAGGGGAAGGCAATCAGAGTTAAAGCCACCGGCTTGATGGCGGAGGCTCTGGAACACGAGATTGACCACCTCAACGGGGTGCTTTATGTTGACCATGTGGAAAGCGAGGACAAACTGCATAGCGTGGAAGAACTGGAGGGAGGGCAAATAGAAATCTAGGCAGGGAAGAGCCTGAATCTTGCCTTGCAGCCCGAAAAAGACTGGTATAAAATAGTGATTTATGAGGGGGAGCTTGAGCCGGCTGAGGAGGACGAAAAGGCCTCCTCCTATTTTTATGCCACCGGGGAGAATTAGATGAGCAAGAAGGTAAAAGAGGTCATCACCAAGTTTAGCCGGGAGAGGAGTAACCTGATACCGATTCTGCAGAAGGTTCAGGCGGTGGCCGGTTATCTCTCCCCGGAAGCCATTACCGAAATCAGCCGTTTTCTGGGTATCACCGAGAACGATATTTATAGCGTGGCCAGCTTTTACGCCCAGTTCCGTTTTACCCGCCCCGGCGAGCATAATGTCAAGGTCTGTCTGGGCACCGCTTGCCATGTGCGCGGCGGTGAGCTCATCCTGGATAGCCTGGAGCGTGAGCTGAATGTAAAGACCGGGCAGGTAACCGGTGACTATAAGTTCGGCCTGGAGAGGGTGGCCTGCGTTGGCTGTTGCGCCCTAGCGCCGGTGGTGGTCATTGACCAGCAGGATGTCTTCGGCAAAATGACCCAGGGCAGGGTGAAGGAAATGCTGGCGCAGTATAAGGAGGGGACGGGGAGGAAGGCGAAATGACCTTTGCCCAGATAAAACGCCGGGCAACCGCCGAGTGGGAGGCTCTGCACAACAGCCGCAAGCCCCGCATCTATGTCGGCACGGCTACCTGCGGGCGCTCCTCGGGGGCACTGAAGGTGCTGGAGCGCATCAGGGCTGAGCTGAAAAAGAGAAAGATAGCCGCCGAGATAATAGAGGTGGGCTGTATCGGCTGCTGCTATCTGGAGCCGCTGGTTGATATTACCAAGCCGGGCCGCCCCCGTATCTCTTATAGCCTGGTTACCCCCGATATTGCCGCCCAGCTGGTGGAGGACTATATCGTTAACGATAATCCCCGACCTGACCTGGCGCTGTGTACCATTGGCGATGGCAGTGTTGATAATATCCCCAGTCTTAACGAACTGCCCATGTTCAAGCCTCAGGTGAGGATTGCCCTGCGTAACTGCGGCTATGTTGACCCGGGGAATATTAATCACTACATTGCCCGTGGCGGTTACCACGGTCTGGCCAAGGCGCTTGAGATGTCCCCGGAGCAGGTGATTGATGAGGTGGAGAAGTCCGGGCTGAGGGGGCGGGGTGGGGCTGGCTTTCCCACCACCGCCAAGTGGCGCACCTGCCGCGAAGCGCCCGGTGATGAGAAATACTTAATCTGTAATGCTGATGAGGGTGACCCGGGGGCGTTTATGAACCGCTCCCTTCTGGAGAGTGACCCTCACGCTGTTCTGGAAGGAATGCTGATTGGTGCCCATGCCATCGGTGCCAGTCATGGCTATATCTATATCCGTGCCGAGTACCCCCTCGCCCTGGCCCGGCTGAGAAACGCCCTGAAGCAGATGGAAGATTATGGCCTCCTGGGGGAGAAGATACTCGGCTCCAAGCTGAGCTTCTCCATTGAGATTGAGGAGGGCGCCGGCGCCTTTGTCTGTGGCGAGGAGACGGCGATGATACGCTCCATAGAGGGCAAACGGGGTATGCCCTACCCCCGCCCGCCCTTCCCGGCTACCTCGGGTCTGTGGGGCAAGCCGACCAATATCAATAATGTGGAGAGCTGGGGCAGCGTCTCCGCCATTATGGAGCGGGGCGGGGAGTGGTTTGCCAGCTTCGGCACCAAAGAGAGCAAGGGGACCAAGACCTTCGCCCTCGCCGGCAAGGTAGAGCACACCGGGCTGATTGAGGTGCCGATGGGCATCACCCTGCGTCAGATTGTCTTTGACATCGGCGGCGGTATCCCAGATGGCAAGGATTTTAAGGCAGTACAGACCGGTGGCCCCTCAGGCGGCTGCCTGCCGGCCAGTCTGCTGGACCTGCCGGTTGATTACGAGCGCTTGACCAAAGCCGGCTCCATGATGGGTTCCGGCGGTATGATTGTGGCTGACAGTGATACCTGCATGGTTGATTTAGCCCGCTATTTTCTCTCTTTCACCCAGGCGGAGTCCTGCGGTGAGTGCGTCCTGTGCCGGGAGGGGACGATGCAGATGCTGGAGATACTGACCGAGATTGCTCAGGGTAAGGGCAAACCGGGCGATATTGATTTGCTGGTGGAGCTGGGCAGGGCGGTGAAGCTGGGCTCACTCTGTGCCCTGGGTGGGTCAGCCCCCAACCCGGTGCTGACCACTATCAAGTACTTCCGGGAAGAGTATGAAGCCCATATCAATAAGAAGCGTTGTCCGGCGCGGGTATGTAAAGAGCTTATCTCCTATCATATCCTCCCCGAGAAGTGCGAGGGCTGCCTTATTTGCCGGAGAGAATGCCCGACAAAAGCCATTATCGGCGACAAGCGGATGATACATATTATTGACCAGGACAAGTGTAATAAGTGCGGTCTCTGCCTGGAGGTATGCCCGACTAAATTCAGTGCCGTGGTCAAGGTTAGCGGGGAGCCACCAGAGACGCCGGAGAAGCCAATACCGGTGGGCAGCTGGCCGAAGGGGTAGCTTAAGGAGGCATTTTGGCTAGGATTACCCTCAATATCGACGGGCGAGAGGTCAGGACCAGGAAGGGTAAGACGGTGCTGGAGGCGGCACTGGACGCCGGCCTCTATATCCCCAACCTCTGCTACCATCCCGATTTAAGCCCCCTGGGCGCCTGCCGGTTATGCGTGGTTGAAATCAAGGATATGCGGGGCATACCGACGGCGTGTACCACCCTGGCTGAAGATGGCATGGTGGTCAAGACCAGGACACCGGAGCTGGAGCAGATTCGCCGCATCGCCATGGAGCTGATGCTGGCCGGTTACCCCGGCGATTTTCTCACCTCTCCCCAGAACCTGAACTGCGAGTTTCAGGCGGTGGCTCAGTATCTCGGTATTACCGAGCAACGCCTGAGAAGCCTGCCCCGCGATATTCCGGTCAATACTGCTAACCCCCTCTTTGAGCACGACCTGAACCGCTGTATCCTCTGCGGACGCTGTGTGCGTGCCTGCTACGAGCTGCGCGGGGTGGGGATACTCTCCTTCATCAAGCGGGGCCGGGAAACATATATCGGCACCGCCTTCGACTGCTCTCTGGCTGATGCCGGCTGCCGCTTTTGCGGTGCCTGCGTTGAGGTCTGCCCCACCGGCGCCATCCGGGATAAAGACGGTTTGTTAGAAGCCGGCGCTGACCGCGAAGCTACGCTGGTGCCCTGCAGGGATGCCTGTCCGGCCGGGATAGATGTCCCCCGCTATATCCGCCTTATCGGCGAGGGAAAGTATGCCGAGGCGGTGGCCGTAATCAGGGAGAAGGTCCCCCTCCCCGAAGTGCTGGGGCGGGTGTGTAATCATCCCTGCGAAACGGTCTGCCGGCGCAAGGAACTGAACGAAGCGATTGCCATCCGGGCGCTGAAGCGCTTTACCGGCGAAAGAGATAATAAATTATGGCGGCCGAAATCAAAGCAGGCCGCACCAACCGGTAAAAAAGTGGCTATCATTGGCTCCGGTCCGGCCGGGCTGACGGCGGCTTACTATCTCGCCAAGCTGGGGCATAGCGTTACCGTGTTTGAGGCATTGCCGGTGGTGGGGGGGATGATGCGGGTGGCTATTCCTGAGTTTCGCCTGCCGGCGGAGGTGAGGGATGCCGAAATTGAGGAGATGAAGCGAGCCGGCTTTGAAATTAAGACCAATACCCGAATAGATTCGCTGGACGAGCTATTCAAGCAGGGCTATCAGGCCGTCTTTGTCGGCGTTGGTGCCCATAAGGGGACCAGTATGAGGGCGGAGGGTGAAGATAGCCCGGGAGTGATTGACGCCATTGATTTCTTAAGAGATGTTAGCCTGGGCAAGAAGATAAAGCTCGGTGATAGGGTAGCCGTTATCGGCGGCGGCAATGTGGCCATTGATGCTGCCCGCACCGCCGTGAGGCTGGATGCCAGAGAGGTGACCATTATCTACCGCCGTACCCGTGCCGAGATGCCAGCCCTCCCCGAAGAAGTGGGGGGGGCTTTAGCCGAGGCGATAAAGATTGATTACCTGGCGGCGCCCCGGCGAATGTGGAACGAGAACGGAATAGTCAAGATGGAGTGCATTCGCATGAAGCTGGGCGAGCCCGATGCCAGCGGCCGGCGCCGCCCGGTGCCCATTGAAGGCAGTGAATTTATTGTTGATTTTAACACGGTGATTGCCGCCATCGGTCAGGTGCCGGTAGTCCCCGAAAAATTTCAGATAGAGACCGAGTGGGGCAATATCAAGGTTAAAAAAGAGGTCGTTACCAATCGTCAGGGTGTCTTTGCCGGTGGTGATTGTGTCACCGGACCGGCTACGGTTATTGAGGCCATTGCCGCCGGCCGAAAGGCGGCTGTCGCTATTGATAAATACCTCGGTGGCAAAGGTATTATTGACGAAGTATTAGCTCCGGTGGCAGAGCCCGAGCCCTGCCTCGGACACGGGGATGGTTTTGCTTACCAGAAGCTGGGTGAAATGTGCCACCTGCCATCAGAGCGCCGGCTGAGTAGCTTTGACGAGGTTGAACTGGGCTATGATGAAGAAACCGGGCACAAAGAGTCGCTGCGTTGCCTGCAGTGTGACCTCAGGCTGAAGATATCCCGGGTGAAGTTCCCGCCCAAACGGGAGACCACCAAGGGGAGTTGACGGAGGTGAGTCATATGGATTACGAGCAGAAATCAGCCAAGCTGAAAAAAGTGCTCAAGCTGTCCGGTGAGCCGGTGGGGGTGAAATACACCAATAAACCGCCCAAGCAAAATTGTGAGGGATACTATCCGGTCTGCGGGGCGATACCGGGTGCGGCTCAGGGCAAGACCATTGTTTTGTCTAAAGAGACCTGCGCCTGCCCCGGCGGGGTCAGCCACTTAGGCTTAGCCGATGAGGGGCGGGTAAGTGGCCAGATGCTGGTGGAGGGGGAGAAGCTGTGGGCGAACCTGACCGCCTTTCACCGCTCGGCGACGGCTACCCGGAAGATAGCCGAGCCTCCCTTTGGTCTGGCCGAAAATGTCGTCTTTTACCCCTTAAAGGAGAGCACCGATGAGCCTGACCTCATAATCTTGCTGGTGAATGCGGAGCAGGCCTGCCGTCTGGTTACCCTGGGCCAGTTCTGGGACGGCATACAGACCTCAGTAGAATTAAGGGGCTCGCTCTGCTGGAGCTCGGTAACCTATCCCCTGGTTTCGGGAAACCTGAATGTTAGTCTGGGCGATACCAGCGCCCGCCGCATGGAGAAATGGGACCCCAATCTGATGGTAGTATCAGTTCCAGAGAGAAAGCTGGACGGTATCTTAACGGCGATGGACTTCTGCACGGCGGGGACGGCTGAGCCGGCTGAGTTTTTTGAAGAAATGGTAACCAAGATAACCTCCCGAAAATATAAGCCGGCTGACCTCAGGCGGCAATTAAAAAAATAAGCCGGGAACCCTGCCCGAGCCGGAGATGATAACTACCGGATTCTTTTCCCCAGGGGAACGCTGCTATCGGGTTGAATCAGCACTACTTCGTTATTGTCTAGTACCACCCCCAATACCAGGACTTCAGACATAAAATCGGCAATCTGCCGCGGTGGAAAGTTGACTACGGCGACCGCCAGCCTGCCGGTCAGTTCATCTTTAGTGTAGCGCCGGGTAATTTGGGCGCTGGATTTCTTTGTGCCCAGAGGGCCAAAGTCTATCCAGAGTTTATAAGACGGCTTGCGCGCCGTGGGGAAATCCTCAACCTGGGCAATCTGGCCCACGCGCATGTCCACTTTTTCAAAATCAGCATAGCTAATCTGGGTCATGGTGTTGCCTCCTTACCTGATAGAGCGGGCGAATACTGCCGTCTGGCTCAAATCTATCCCCATTTAGGCTGACCAGTTGAATTCTAGCATCTATGTCAGCAGTTGTGAAGGCTAATATCTCTGCTTAGCTCTTACCAGCTCGATTGTTTTCCTTCATTCTTTCCCAACCTGGTTCAAATAAGGCGCAATACCCATTGACATATTGAGTTTAGCTGTATACAATTCGCAATCACAAGCCATTATGTAAATGGGCAAATAGAACAGTTTCTGAGCACGATTGGTTTCGTGGGAAGGAGGTGTTAGTGTAGTTTCAACCGGTTTTTCCGGTTTGGTGGGATAAATTATTAAGAAAGGAGGGATAGTCAGTGGCGAAAGCAGCAATAAGAGAGAGATGGTCTAGCCGATCCTTATTTGTCTTTGCTGCCATTGGCTCCGCTATCGGCCTGGGTAATGTGTGGCGCTTCCCCTACCTGACCTATGAATACGGTGGCGCTGCCTTTCTGATAGCGTGGATTATCGGCCTTATTATAATGGGCGTTCCCTGGATGGTGCTGGAATTTGGCATGGGGCGTTTCTTCCAGAAGAGTGCCCCCGGCATCTTTGAAGGTATTGGCAAGAAGTGGGAATGGCTCGGCTGGTGGCCGGTTTTTGTTGCCTTTCTCATCGTCAGCTACTATACGGTGGTAATGGCCTGGGCCCTCCGTTATGTGATTAGCTCCTTTACCGTTGCCTGGGGTGTAGGCCAGGCTGGAGCTGAGGGAGCCGTACCATACTATCTGGAAAAGGTGCTCAACCTCTCTGATGGAGCCGGCGTGCTTGGTGGCCTGCAGTGGCCAATAGTATTATTCCTGGCTTTTACCTGGGTAGTGATATTCTTGATAGTGTTTAAAGGAGCCGGTGTTATCGGCAAGGTGGCGGTATGGACGGTAACCATTCCCTGGGCATTACTGGTCGTCCTGCTGATTAGAGGTCTGACTCTACCTGGGGCGGTCACTGGGCTTGAGTATTACCTCAGCCCGGACTTTAGCCAATTAACCAATGTAGAGGTGTGGTTCGCTGCCTTCAGTCAGATCGCCTTTACCCTCTCCCTGGGTATGGCCGGGATGTTTGCCTACGGCAGCTTTGTTGCCAAGAAGGCGGATATAACCAATAACGCCTTCATCACCTCGTTTGCCAACTGCGCCACCAGTTTCTTTGCCGGTTTTGCCGTATTCAGCACGGTTGGCTTCATGACGCAGGCCCTGGCCGTTCCGATTGCGGACGTCGCCAGCGGTTCATCGATAGGTATGTCTTTCATGACCTATCCGGTGGCAATATCCATGATGCCAACGGCTAATGCCCTTATCGGTGTCCTCTTCTTCGTGTGCCTGTTCTTCCTGGGCATTGATTCGGCATTCTTCCTTGCCTACGGTGGCGTAATCGCACCGGTTATGGACAAATTTGGCATGAGCCGGGTAAAAGCCACTACCTGGGTTTGTGTGGTCGCCTTCTTAGTCGGACTGATTTACACCACTCAGGGTGGCCTTTACTGGGTGGACATGGTGGACAGGACAGCGGCCTTCTATGGCTTGCTGATAACCGGTGCCCTGGCCTGTCTTGTGGTTGGCTGGGGATTTGGGGTAGCCAAGCTCAGGGAGCATGTGAATGAGACCTCGGATATCAAAGTTGGCGCCTGGTTTGATTGGCTGATTAAGATTGTCGTGCCCGCAGGCCTGTTCTTTGTGGTCATTGTGGGAGGCTTCAAAGAGGATATCCCCGCCGCCTACGGGGGATATACGGTGGGCGCGCTAAGTGGCTCTCACATTATCTGGATTATACTCGGTGTAACTTTGGTACTGAGCTTTGTGTTCCAAGCGATTAAGACCAAGGGGGTGAGCGGGGAATGAGTGCAGCAGCAATATTGACCACTGTTATAATGTGGCTCATCTTCATTGCCGGGTTTGCCTTTTGTTTCTCCCGCATCGGCAAAGGCGGTAAGTGGGAAGACTAGAGCCAAACAGTAGCCAAGAGTAAGCACTAAAGCCGCTCTTAGGAGCGGCTTTAGTTTTGGTCAGATTAGCGCTGGTACAGGCCGGTGAGCCGGCCCTGCGCCAGGATGTGCCCTGACATGACGCTGAAGAGCTCACTTCTTGATGCCCCCGCCTTCAAGTCCAGGGTCTGGTCCAGGGCGTAGACGGTGAATTGATAGCGGTGGGGGCGGCCGGGGGGCGGGCAGGGGCCACCGTAGCCGGCTCTGCCGAAATCGGTCTTTCCCTGCCGGGCCCCGCTGGGGAGTTCGGCTTGAGTCGGCATTGCCTCGGCTAACTCAGTGGTCTGCGGGGGGAGGTTGAACAGGGCCCAGTGGGTGAAGACACCACCGGGGGCATCGGGGTCATCCCCGATGAGGGCTATCGATTTAGTCCCCGCCGGGGGTTCGCTCCAGTTAAGCGGCGGCGAAATATCCTGTCCCTCGCAGGTATACCTGGCCGGTATTTTGGCTCCCTCCTGGAATGCGGAACTGGACACAGTTAGGGTCATCTCTACCTCCTCTGCCGGTGCCGGTTCCTGGTGCTGACAGCCCGCCAGCAAAGCGGCCAGCATACAGCATACGGTCAAAGACAGAATTACCGGGTACCGGCGGTATCGCTTGGCCTTCATGGCAGGCTGACCTTCCCCGAATTATAGCTAAATCGTAGTCCAGACGGGTCGCATTGTCAATTTGGCAAAATTTTTGGTTTCAAGCTTGGGATTGAGAGAAATTGAGCTACGACTCTTTAGAGAGAGAATAATCAAGGTTAGGGGGGTAACCCCAACCGCCCTCAACAAGGTTGATAGGCAGGCCGGTTGGGCATATAGTTATTGCCAATGGAAATCCTGGACCCATTGGCTCGTGACTTCATTCTTTTCTGTGTCCACCGTCAGGGCAGGGAGTGGCCCGCTCTCTATGATGAGATGTGCTGGGTGGCGGGGCGTCGTTTATTCCGGGGGCTGGGCTATAACGAGCTAAAAAACCGGGGTCTGTCCCTCAGTCTCACCAAAATAGAGGACACGGTCAGGTTGATAGACATGGTCACCGCTCAGCAGATGGGTGACGCGGAAGCCTGAATTCGGCCTCTTCGGTAGTATCCAGTCAGCCACTGGTGAGTCTTGCCCCGGCGCTTGCCTTTAATCAGGTAAAGGGCGGGCAATTATTTGACAAGCGGAGTTCCCTCGGCTTACCTTAAAGGCGATAAACTTTGCCGCCAACATACTTAAGGAGAGTGATTCCGATGAAAAGTAAACTGAGTTACGTCATACTTGCCCTGTTACTGCTGGTGAGCCTGGGTCTGTCTTTCGGGACGGGTTACGCCATGGGGAGTGAAGCCTCACCCAGCTCGGGTGAGGGCCTCGATGTGGTCGGGCAAGCCTGGGGCATTATCTTTGATGAGTACGTGGACCGGGACCAGCTCGATACCGGTGAAATGAGTCAGGCGGCAATTGAGGGTATGGTGGCGGCAATTGATGACCCCTATACGGCATACCTGGATGCGGAGACCTACCAGTTGAGCTCGACCAGTCTGGAAGGGGGGTTCAGCGGTATCGGTGCTGAGGTGGCGGTCAGGGAAGGTTATCTGACCATTATTGCTCCCTTCCCCGGCACCCCCGCCGCTGAGGCTGGTATCAAGGCGGGCGATATTATTATCCAAATCGATGGTCAACCGGCCGCCGGAATGAGCCTGATGGAAGCGGTGCTTAAAATCCGCGGACCGGAGGGGACCAAGGTCAGACTCCTCGTCCGGCACCAGGGTGAAGTTGGGCCGGTGGAAATGGAAATAACTAGGGCGGAAATTAAGGTGCCCAGCGTCTTCTTTGAGATGAGGGGCGAAATCGCCTATCTTAATATCACCCACTTTTCGCAGCGCACTGGTGATGAGCTCTCCCCGGCGCTGGAGGGCATAGTTGCTGGGGGGGCGAAGGGCGTTGTCCTTGACCTGCGCAGCAACCCCGGGGGCAACCTGGGCGCCGTGATTGATACCACCAGTTGCTTCTTGAGTGAGGGCATTGTGCTTATGGTGGTGGATAATACCGGGGAGCAAACCGCTCTTGAAGTCAGGGCGGACAAAGAGGTTATTGACCTGCCCATGGTGGTTCTGGTAGATAATTATAGCGCCAGTGGCAGCGAGGTGCTGGCGGGCGCCCTGCAGGACTACGGGCGAGCGACCATTGCCGGCCGCCAGACCTATGGCAAGGGCAGTGTAAATATCCTGCACCGGCTGAAAGACGGCTCCGGGTTGTATATCACCACCGCTCGCTGGCTCACCCCCAGCGGCCGTCAGATAGAGGGTGAGGGCCTGTCTCCCGACTATGAGCTTGAGCTTAGCGGTGAGGATGCCATTAAGTGGGCGATTAATTATCTGGCAGAGCAAGAGTAGATTAAAGGGCTTTAATCTTGGGCGATACGAAGTATTTGCGGCTCAGAATATGGTTTCTGGTAGTCCTTACCCTGTCGCTGGGGGCGGTGGTTATCCGTTTAATCTGGGAGCTTACCCTGTCCACATCACCGCCCAGCCTGTGGGTAGTGTTTCTGGTGATACTGACCATCGTGGGCATCTATGCCCTTAGCCTCTATCTGCTTATCTCACCCAGCCTGAAGAAGCTGAAGAGCCGGCTGGTCGGGGTGTGGATAATCGCCATATTTACCGTTGGTCTTCTGGGCACCCTCTGGCATTACATCCGCTTCGTGCCCTCACCGGAGGCGTGGGCACCCCTCAGCGTGGCAATTGCCACCATGCTCACTCTGGCGGCGCTTGGTGGCTATATACTGGTCATCTGGGTCATCTGGGCGCTATGGAAGGGCAAGCTCGGCTGACAGCCGAAGAATAATTTTTAACTTTTCTGGTAGACAGAAGCCGGGCGGAAGGCTATAATTTTAGCGGTGATGAGTTCTGAACCTGAACCCCGCATTCTTATCAGCCGTAAAGAGATAGCAACCGCAGTTGAGAAACTGGCGGCTGAAATCACCAGAGATTACCTCGGTAAGTATCCCCTTTTGGTCGGCATTCTGAAGGGCTCGTTTATGTTTATGGCTGACCTGATTCGGCACCTCGCCTTCCCCCTGGAAATAGACTTCGTCCGCCTGTCCAGCTATGGTGGCACCCGGAGTTCGGGTAAAGTCAGCCAGGTGCAGGGGCTGCTTACCCCGGTCAAAGGCCGGGACGTTTTGCTTATTGAGGACATCGTGGATACCGGTCTGACCACCGGTTTTATTTTAGATTATCTGCGTAAGCAGACGCCGGGCTCACTCAAGCTCTGTGCCCTGGCTGATAAACCGGCGCGACGGCACCAACCGGTTGTCATTGACTATCTCGGTTTCACCGTGCCCAACCAGTTTCTGGTGGGCTATGGCCTGGACCTGGATGAGAAATACCGCAATCTGCCTGATATCTGTGTCATGGAGGACTAGTGGTCGCTAAGCTGGCTCAGTTAATCTCGGTGGCTAAGGGGGAACTCCCCGCTGACCTGATTCTGGCTAACGCCCGCGTGGTCAATGTCTTTACCGGTGAGGTTGAGCCGGGCAATGTCGCCATTTACCGCGACCGGATTGCCGGGGTAGGGGACTATCGCCAGGCCAGAGAGGTGCTCGATCTGGCCGGCCAGTATCTGGCGCCCGGTCTGATTAACGGGCACACCCATCTGGAGAGCTCCATGCTTGATGTCGGTCAGTATGCCCGGGCGGTGGTGCCGCGGGGCACCCTGGCGGTGGTGACCGACCTCCATGAAATCGCCAATGTCTGCGGGCT
>CAZMTT010000020.1:0-21117 GCA_964569555.1 uncultured Dehalococcoidales bacterium
GATATGGAAAAATGGCTGAGGGAGTGGGCCAGGCAGATGGCAGAGGGGGAGGACTTTGAATTAGCCGAAGCCTTCCACCGGGTAGAGGTCTGGTGGTGACCAGCCCACCTCGTATTTCTATGGACTTTTAGGGTTAAACAGAACAGAGCCACCTTCTGTCCTTCCTCATCCATATAACCATCCTTAACCCCTGTTGACCTGCCCTGGGGTATCTGGTATAAAGTTAAGGTTGCTAATGCAGAAGGGGGGGATGCTGGTGAGTGAAGAAGAACAGCTTGTGAGTAAAGAAGAGAAAGAGCCCCAGACTGAAGAAGAACAACCCCTCGTTGAAGAAGAGAAAGAGCCCCAAGTAAAATTTTCCTGTCAGCACCTCTGGAAGATCTTCGGACCTAATCCACAGCATGCCCTCACCCTCATCAAAGAAGACATGACCAAGGAGGAAGTGCTGGAGAAGACCGGTCATGTTATTGCCATCAGAGATGTTTCTTTTGATGTCATGGAGGGTGAGGTGTTTGTTATTATGGGGCTATCCGGCAGCGGCAAGTCCACCCTTATCCGCTGCCTGAACCGCCTCTTCAAGCCCACCAAAGGGAAAATCATCCTTGATGGCGCTGACCTGGCCGCCATGGATGAAGAGGAACTCAGGATGACGCGCCGCCACAAGATATGTATGGTCTTCCAGCAGTTCGCGCTCTTGCCTCACCGCTCCGTACTTGATAATGTCGCCTATGGGCTTGAGGTGCAGGGCATACCCAAGGCAAAGCGTCACCAGAAGGCGATGGAGGTGCTTGAGCTGGTGGAGCTTAAAGGCTGGGAGAAAAACTATATTGACGAGCTCAGCGGTGGTATGCAGCAGCGAGTCGGGCTGGCACGGGCGCTGGCGATAGACCCGGAGATACTGCTCATGGACGAGCCCTTTAGTGCCCTTGACCCTTTGATTCGCCGCCAGCTTCAGGATGAGTTCCTTGACCTGTTGGCTAAAGTGCACAAGACCATCGTCTTTATCACCCATGACCTCAATGAAGCCCTCAAGATGGGGGAACGCATCGCCATCATGAAGGACGGTCAGTTCATCCAGATGGGCACCCCGGAGGAGATAGTGTCGGTGCCGGCTGACGAGTATGTCACCGAGTTTGTCCGGGATGTGCCGCGGGGTAAGGTAGTCCTGGTGAAGAGTATCATGAGAGACCCCGAGGTCACCCTGTACAGCTGGCAGGGGCCCAAGGTAGCCCTGCATGATATGCGCCAGTATGATATCCAGTATGCCTTCATTATGGACCCGGGGAGGCGGCTGAGGGGAATCATCACCTTTGATGAGGCGCGGCAGGCTGTTAAAGATGGTGTTACCCGGCTGAGCAAGATTGTCAAAGGAAATGCCCTTCAGATTGGCCCTGACCAGCCCATTGAAGAGCTGTTACCGCTGGCTGCCACCAGCCCCAATCCGGTGGCGGTGATTGATGAGGATGAACGGCTTATCGGGGAGGTGCCCCGGGTGGCACTGCTGATGGGGATGATGGGTGAGGAGAATAACCACGTCACCAACGATAAGTCCGATAAAAATTCGAACCAGAAGAGCAATAAGGCTTCGAACGAAAAGGAAGAAGCGAAGTAAATTACCTGCCCGGTAGGGGGATAGAGAAGGTAGTCTAGGCGCTCAGTCGCCGATAGAGCTGGGGGAGGCGTTCCGGGAGTAGTTTGATATTATCCACCACCTCGTACCCCATATCACTGGACATCATTTCCCGCATATAGTCATGCCCCTCTTTATCCACGGTAAGGCAGAAGGGGGCAATGCCCTTGCGTGCCGCTTCAGTGAAAGCCATCTTGGTGTCGTGCATGGCATATTCTTTATCGGCATGGCCCTTGCCATACTCTAGGTCCCGGGGTCTGCCGTCGCTGATGAGGAACAGGATTCTGGTTTTGGCATCCTTCGCTTCCAGCTTGGCGGTGGCGTGGCGTACTGCCGGTCCCATTCTAGTGGCGTGGAGGGGTGAGATCTGGTCAATCCTTTTGCCCACCTTGGGGGAAAAGGACTCATCAATCTCCTTGATGACGGAGAAGTTGATGTGCTCCCGACCGTAACTGGAAAAACCGTAGATGCCGTATTTATCCCCGATGGTTTCCAGGGCTCCGATGAGCAGGGAGATACTTTGCTTGGCGATATCGATAATCCGCTTGGGCATCGTGTCCCGGGGCAATATGTTGCCAAACTTCAGTCCACCGGTATCAATCAGTTCCGCGGTTGAGGCACTCATATCCAGCAGCAGGGCGACGCACACATCTCTCTCTACCTTCTGTTTTCGCCAGTAAATCTTCTCATCGGGGGTAGCCCCTGATTTCCGGTCGACTATGACCTGGATGGCGTCATCAAGGTCGATTCCTTCGCCGTCGGGGAGTTTCTTAATCTTTTTGAGGTGGCCCAGTTCCAGGACCTGAAACTGGGACTTTATCTGTTCCACCAGTAGCGGGTTCTCTTTGTTGGTTTTCTGCACAAAGTCCTCAGCGCCCTCTTCCAGTGTTCTCTCCTTGATGGTACACCAGTTCGGTCGGTAGGCACCAGCGGCATAGTCCCACTCATCGTAGTAGTAAACCTGCTCCGGCTCCTCGGTTGGTGGTGCCTCCCAGCCTTCGGCATCGGTGGCTTCCATTTCCTCCGGTTCGTAATAAACGGTGTAGATAAGTCCGAGGGGGAGCTTGCCGTCAGCCACGTCTTTCAGGGTAATCTCGACTTCCCTGGTCTCGCGGTCTTCGGAGGGGCCTTCTTCGCCCTTGACCTCCAGGTTCTCAATAGAGGGCTCGGGAACGAGGGTCACCTTTTTTTTACTTTTTTTTTCCTCGGTAGCTGTTTCGGTGACCTGCCACGCTTCGGCGGGGAATATCAGGTTGGGGGCTTTGTTCACGATAGAGTAGAGGCGGATGGTAGCCTCAGCGGAGTCCTCCACGGTAGCCTCGGTGGATAGGACTTTGCCCAGAATCGGAGCCATCGATTTAAAGTAGGAAGCTCCCTCTTCTGGAACGGGGATATCTTCCAGTTTCTCCAGGGTGAGGTCAATCAGGAGCCATACCAGGGCTTCTCTGAAGCGCAGCAGGTGGATGGGACGCCTCAGTTTGAGTTCATCGCGCTGAATCTGCTCGTAGGTATCGCTCAGCCCCTTGTACTCCTGCTTCAGGATATGGTCAATCCGGGCATCCTCAACCACATTAAAGATGGCTTTGGCCAGTTTAATGTCCTGGAATGAGCGGAAGAAACGTTCTAAATCGGTCAGTGGCTCTTCTTCCTCTTCCGCCTCTTCTTTGGTTGGCTCCGGCAGGCGCGGGCGCATGTCGTCAAAGAACTGGGATGGTTTATCAAAGACGAACTCCTGGCTGCCAAATTCAAGGTGCCCGGTCTGCTGGGTGACAATCACCTTTAGCCAGGCAAAGTTCTCTTCTTTGGTGGGGTATCTCTTGACATGGGAGGGAAGGTAAATAATTGTCCCTTCCGGGGAGAGTCTCTCGGCCTGAGTCCAGCTGATTGTCGGCTCCAGAGCCTCGTCCTCGGTGACAATCTCGACATCTTTTCCGGTTAGCGCCTTACAGTACCGGTGCAGTACTTCTTTAAATGAAGCCAGGTCAGCGCCGGGGGCGAGCTGCTCAAGGATAGCCTCACCTCGGTCCGACTTCAGCTGGAAGTAGGCGATGCCCTCATCTTCATTCCGGCCCAGTATTCTGACGCCGGCTTCAAACCATTCCCCTATATCTTTGCTGTTTATGCGGCGCAGTACCGCCGGAGAGCTCTTCAGGAATTCAATAGCCGCCGGCAGTGACTTCTTCATCAGTTCTTCAAACCGCTCCAGGACCTCAGCGTGCAGCTCATGTTTCACCTTGCCCAGCGCCTCGGCACCATCAGCGAAAAAGGCGGTGGCATCTTCCGGTTTCAGCTTGATCATCTGCTCGGTTAAAGTGAGGAACTTGCCCCGCAGTCCACTGCTGACCTTGGATAAAGCCTGGGAGCAGCACTTGATGTATGCCCAGACGTCTTTGCTGCCGATGTTGGCGATGGCGGTGCCCAGAGAGATGAAGTGCTTGCGGTCCTCAGCGGCGATTCCCGCCAGTACCTCTTTGGCGGAGTCAATTAATTCATTGGCTATGTCGTAGCGCTGCTGCTTGGCCAGGGAATTGACCAACCGGGTAAGTTGCTTTAGCTCATCCAGGCTGAGCCAGCGGATCAGCTTGGGGCTGTCGCTAAAGAACTTGACGGCCAGGGCAGTTGACTTCCAGTCTCCCTGATAAAGGCTTTGCCCTAGCTTGGCCCATCCGGCCAGGTCCTCGGCGGGAAGATAGCTCACCGTTTGGGGACTTGACTTAAAGTAGGCCGTGGCCAGTGATGCGTCGTCCAGGCAGAGCTTGCGGCCGCTGTCTGCCCAGGGGATAAGTGCGGAGAATTCGAGATGGTCTAGAACTTGAGGAGTTGCCTTGAAATACTCGCTGACTGCGTCCCAGCTCTTATAACAGTTCCGGGCCATATCCATCCCCACCTCCGCCCACTGGCTCACTTCCTCCGGGGATAGGCGCTTCTCTAAGAGCTTGGTTGAAGCCCGGAATTGCTCAGCAACTTTCTTGGAGAAATGCTCAAGCTCTTTTTCCAACTCAGCGAATTCCATCTTCATCGCTTCTCCTCTGTCCAATCTTACTTAAAGTTTAGTTAACAGTACTCTAGTTTCATTTGAGGCGGTATTAAGAGGCAAAGGCTTATTTGAAGATGGCGGATACTGTTTCCTCAAGGCTCTGCTGTACCTCAGGGTCATCACTTAACGCCCAGACTACGGACACCTGACAGGCACGGCGGGGGCTAATACCACTCTCAATCAGCTTGGCGGTGTAGATGAGAAGACGGGTGCTGGCTCCCTCCTGTAAACCGTACTCCTTGAGGTGCCTCATCTTTTCTCCCAGAACGGCCAGGTCTGAGGCTATCTCCTCTGAGGTGTTGCCTTCGTGGGCGATGACCTTCTTCTCCAGGTCACGGGGTAGATAGTCAAACTCCATGGCAATGAATCTCTGCCGGGTGCTTTGCTTCAGGTCCTTGAGGGCACTCTGGTAGCCCGGGTTATAGGAAAGCACCAGCAGGAAGTTATCGTGAGCCCTGATGACCTCTCCCCTTTTTTCTACCGGCAATATCCTTCGGTGGTCGGTCAGGGGGTGGATAATGACGGTGGTATCCTTACGCGCCTCAACAATCTCATCGAGATAACAGATAGCGCCCACCTTGGCCGCTCTCGCCAGCGGGCCATCAATCCAGGCGGTTTCGCCTCCCTTCAGCAGGTATCGGCCGACCAGGTCAGTTCCGGTCAGGTCCTCGTGGCAGGCAACGGTCACCAGGGGGAGGGGGTTATGGTCACCGCCTTTGGCGCCCGTCTTCACGGGGATTAGCGATTGACCAAGCCGGTGAGTCATATACTCCAGAAATCTGGTCTTGCCGCAGCCGGTGGGTCCCTTCAGCAAAACCGGTATTCTCTGCTGGTAGGCGGCTTCAAATATGGCAACTTCGTCTCCCGCCGCTACATAGAAGGGCTCTTCAGTAGGAATATATTCCTCAACTCGGTATTCTTGGTATAGTTCTTTTGTCTCCTCGGTACTCATCTAATACCAACCTCTCCCAGAATCCTAGCTAATTCTTGCCACATATAGTTTACTCTACTGCTGATTTAGTGTCAATGCCACTATTTGCATTTAGCCACCGGATAATACCTTATCTGAATAGTTAGGGACTTAAATCTCCTCAGCTTGTTTGGGTAAACTAGTAAGTTTAGCCCGGATAGCAACCCTCTACAAACCCCGTTTACTGGGAGGGGGGAACAACACCCTTCTTTACTCATTCAGGTCTTATTCCCCCCGTATTTTTTCCCTTTGGCAAAAATCCCAGGCCAATTTTATGGCTATTCAGGCTCTACCTCTACTTTCGGGAATTTGGGCGGTCCTTTGCGGAGCTTGGCCATAAGCGGTCTCGCGAGGGGAAATACAAACAGGAGTATCGCAATAACCATGATTACGGCACTGATGGGGCGCTGGAATAAGATGACTGGTGAACCATGCCCCATAATCAGGCTCTGGCGCAGGTCGCGTTCGGTCATCGAGCCCAGCACCAGCGCTACAGCCAGCGGGGCGAGCGGATACTTCAGCTTCTTCATGACGTAGCCGAGTATACCGAAGACGAAGACCTGCCACACATCAAACATGAAGTTCCGCATGGCATAGCCGCCCAGTACCAGGGCGACCACGATTATCGGGGTCAGCATACCCCAGGGAACTCTCATGATGGAGGCCAGGACTGGTGCCCCCGCCAGGCAGATAATCAGGCAGACCGCATTGGCGATGAACAGGCTGGCAATTAACCCCCAGACGAACTCGGTCTCCTCGATGAACATCCTGGGTCCGGGGAATAAGCCATACATAAACAGGGCTGCCATCAAAACGGCGGCGGTGGGAGAGCCGGGAACGCCCAGGGTAACCAGGGGCAAGATTGAACCGAGGCCGGCTGATTGCGCCGCTGACTGGGGGGCGATGATTCCCTCAATGGTGCCCTCGCCGAAGTCTTCCGGGTGAGAGGAGTATTGCTTGGCAAGGCCATAGCCAACGAAGGAGGCTGGTGTTGCCCCCGTGCCGGGCAGTACGCCGATGAAGAAGCCGAGGGCAGTGCCCGTAATGGTGATCCACTTGCGTTGCCATAGTGACAGCAGTCCGTCCTTGAAGTCCTTCATTCCCATCTTGGCGGCAATACTCTCCAGTTTCAGCCCTATCCTCTCCTCGGCGTTAATCAGGATTTCACCCAGACCGAAGAGACCGACGGTTACCGGCACGAAGTTGAAGCCGCTCAGAAACATGATGGAACCGAAGGTAAGCCGCGGCTGGCCGGTGACAATATCCAGCCCCACTGTGGTCAGGAGCAGCCCGAAGGCGGTGCAGAGCAGTGTCTTCCAGGCTGAGCCTCTACCCAGCCCGACGAAGGTGCTGAACGCCAGCATCATAATGGCAAACATCTCCGGCGGGCCAAACTTGAGGGCAAACAGGGCAATGGGCAGGGCGGCAATGACCAAAATGACTGCCCCGATGACCATCCCGAAGAAGGAGGAGAAGAATGCGGCGCTCAGCGCCAGTCCCGGGTTTCCCTTCTTCGCCATCGGGTAGCCATCAAAGATGAGCGCCACTGACCATGGCTCCCCGGGGATGGCAAACAGGATGGATGTGATGACGCCCCCGTAGAGGGCGCCCCAGTAGATAGCAGCCAGGAATATGATGCCAATCTCACGGGGGACCAGGATACTCAGCGGCATCAGCAGGGCTACCCCGGCGGTGCCGCCAAGCCCGGGCAGGACGCCGATTACTAGTCCAAGCAAAATTCCTAGCGTCAAAAACACTATTGCCAGGGGGTTTAAGGCTACCCCAAATCCTATCATCAGGTTATGTAATGACGTTAATAAAACTTCCATCAACACCTCCTAGAAGGGAAGCCCCAATATGTACCACGGGCTCTTGGGCAGGGGAATCATTAGCCCTTGCTCAAAGCCGTAAAAGACGCCTAAAGTCATTAGCACCGCTAGTCCTATGATAGCCCACCAGTGACTCTTTCCCAGCCACCAGGCAAACACGATGCTGTAAACGAAGATGGCGATGTATGTCCCTAAGAGCTGTATCATCAGGCAGAAGGCAAATGAGGTCAATGTCACGTAGCCGGCGGATAGAGCCGATTCTCGGTTGATGAAGAAGGTCTCCTCAGTTTTCTTACGCTTGATGCCTTGGTAGAGGATTACCCCAGCCATGGATATCTGGAGCACACAAAGCCAGAACATGATAAAGCCGGCTTGCGGGCCGCTAGTGCCGACGGCGCCGATACCGAGCCTAAGTGCGTCAGCGAGTCCTACGATGCCGATGCCTATGAATAATAAGGCGATAGAAATCTCTGCTATTCGCATCCCACACTCCTATTATGGTGCAGGGCTGGTTACCCCAGCCCTGCACCCGTGATCTAGGCCGAATTGGCAAAACTTATTCGGCTCCTGCTCCCAGCCAGCCTAACTGCGCGAAGAGTTTTTCGTGCAGTGCCTGCTGGGCATCCCAGAAGTCCCAACAATCTTGGCCGGTGATGAAGACCTGGCGAATGCCGACGTCCTCAAGGAATGAAGACCACTCAGCGTCGCCATCGATGTCACGGAAGAGGGAGACCTGTCCGTCATGGGCTTCCTGGGTGATACCCGGAGCCGCCATGATGCCTCGGATCTGGAAGTACTCAAGGTCAGAGGCTGGGTCAGCCTTGTCAACGGTGGGTACGTTCTCCAGACCGGGAACGGTCAGTGGTGCCTTCTGGAAGACGACCAGCGGTCGGACGTACTCAGGGAAGTAGCCGATAGCCTCGCTCACTTGGTTCACCGTAGCGACATGCTGGTTGCCGGCTAGCGCCTTGGCAACATCACCACCGCCCTCGTAGGGCACATAGGTAAACGGCTGGGTTTCGTACACCATCGCGATGCTGTTCCACAGCGTCTCGTCTTCAATCTTGGTCCCGGTGCCGCAAACCTCAATGCTGTCCGCCTTAGCGGCCGCTATGAACTCGGCAAAGGTCTGATATGGCTGGTCATTGTTCACCCACAGGACAAAGTTGTCCAGGGCCAGGATAGCTACATCGGTGAAGTCCTTGTAGCTAAACGGTAGATCCTGGAACAGGGGGGTGGTGATGAAGCTGTTGAGGGTAATCAGAATACAGTAGTCATTCCCTTCCTGCTTCAACACGTAGTCCATGGCTACCGCGCCGGAGCCGCCAGTTCGGTTAACTGGCAGTAGGTCCTGGTCGATGTAGTGCTTCTTCAGGTTGATGCCGGTTATGAAGCGGGCGTACTGGTCGGCGCCACCGCCGACACCAGCCAGAATGACGAACTCAATAGGTCGCTGCGGCCATGCCTTAGCGGCTGGTGCAGCTGGTGCAGCTGGTGCAGCTGGTGCTGCTGGCGCTGCTGGCGCCGCTGGCGCCGCTGGTGCAGCTTCAGGCGCACAACCGGTGGCGACCAAGCCCACGGATAGTATCAGGACCAGCGGGATCAATAGTAATCTCTTTCTCACCGATTTACCTCCTTTTAGATTTCCTTTTAAATTCTTTAGTACTAAAGATTTTAAAGAGATTCGGTGTCAGGAAAAACGGGAAAAACTTGTTTGTCTTTGCGCATCACCTCCTTACTTATGCTAGTTCACCCTCTGCAACCTTAAATGGAAGAACTGCTGGAATTCCCCACTCACCCCAAATCTTGTCAAGTTGCTTTTGGATGTGGTCAAAGTCTTCTTTCCTGAGGTGGTCAAAGCGCCCCTGCCTCAGCAGGTAGTCAGCCACCGGTGTCCTCTGCACCATCCCTTTGATAATGCCTGAAGTGGGTGTCTGGAAGGTCAGCTTACCATCCATCATCTCCCAGTTTGCCCACATACCTGACTTGCAGGCCATCTCTCCCATTTCATGGGAGTACCTGGGGTCAAAATCCCACCCCTTGGGGCACGGACACAGGATAGCAATGAAGGTTGGTCCACCAATGGAAAGCGCCCGACGCACCTTGTTCATCAGGTCAACCGGGTAGGCGGTGCAGGCGGAGGCAACATAGCGGCATTCAGGATGACCGGCCGCCATCATCGCTGCCGTATTCTTCTTCCAGCGTTTGTGCATGATGGGTTCTACCTTCCCCACCGGGCTGAAGGTGGTGTGGGCGCCATATGGGGTCTGGCAGGATACCTGAACACCAGTGTTGGCGTAAGACTCGTTGTCGTACATCACAATCAGGGAGTTGTACTGGGGCCAGGTAAGGGTGGCTGAGACTGCGGCGAGACCCATATCGGCAATACCGCCGTCACCGCCGATACCGATGACGTTGATGGGCTCATTCTTAATCTTGCCCTTGCGCATCTGCACCTTCAGGGAAACGGCTAGTCCCAGAGTTGCCGAGCCGGTTGCGCCCAGCTGGGTGTGCATCCACGGTATTGCCCAGGGAGTGCTGTAGTAGCTGGTGTTGGCGACATACATACAGCCGGTAGCACCGACCGCGATGCTCCTGGGGCCGGCTGCCTTGGCTATGTAGCGGCAGTTTAGGGCTGAATCACAACCCTGGCAGGTGCGGTGGCCAGAAGTATACATTTCAGGTAGAGGGGCAGCCTTAACCCCGCGAATCCGTTCGAACTCCATTGTCATCGTCATTGTTCTGTTAAACCTCCTCTATCTCGATCTCGTTCCGACCCAGGTAACGGTTTCCTTCGCTTCGCCAGCCTTAATGGTGCGCTCTAGGATTTGCACCATCTCTCGGACATCTGCCTCGTAGATCTCACGACCACCCAGCCCGCAGATGAAATTGACAACCGGTGGGTGCTTCTTGGCTGGGTAAAGGGCGGAGCGCATTTCCGAGAACATTATGCCACCGAAGTCGGCTGAGCCGTAGGAGTAGTCGCGGTCAATAACACCGACTGCCTTGAATCGGGACAGGCAATTGCGGACCTCTTCCGCAGCGAAGGGGCGTAGCCACTTCATGCGGACGAAGCCGACTTTCTTTCCTTCCTTTCTCAGTTTGCGGACATTTGCCCGGACTGATAGGGAGAGAGTTCCGGCACCGACCAAAACCATATCAGCGTCTTCAGTCATGTACTCCTCAAAGAAGGGGTCCTGCTGTCGGCCGAAGATCTGGTAGAACTCCTTGGCGGCTTGCTCGACTACTGCCTTGGAAGCCATTGCGCCCTCATTGACGGTTCGGCGCAGCTCCTGGAGCCAGTCCTCGTTTACCTGAGGGGAGACGGATATGGGATTGTCGGGGTGAAGGCGTAGTTTGCCACGGTCATAGCGCGGCAGGAACTTGTTAACTTGTGCCCTGCTGGGTAGGTTGACGACATTCATGGCGTGGGTGAGGAATGCCCCGTCCACTCCGATGGAGCAGGGGAGGAAAACCCTGGGGTCTTCAGCTACCCGGTAGGACATCAGAACCAGGTCCATCGCTTCCTGAGCCGTGGCTGCCCAATTTATCATCCAGCCTATGTCGCGCACCAGATACTGGTCATTGTGCTCGCAGCCAAAGGCACCCGGGTCATCAACGGCTCGGTTACCGCAGATGGCTACTACCGGGATGCGTGCTGGCGGCGTGGTGACCATTGGTTCCATGGCGAAGACCCAGCCGACACCGCTGGAGCCGGTGAATACCCTGGCTCCGGCAACACAGGCGTGCTTGACAATCTCAAACTGGGAGTGTTCTCCCTCGGCGTGGATTAAATCGGCGTCCATCTCGCCATCGGCAATGAGCCTAGCTACGTAGTTAATGACGGTGTCGTAGGGGCGAATGGGATAGCCGGTGACCACATCCACGTCAGCCAGGGACAGAGCAACGGCGATAGCCTCACACCCGCTGATAAGTGCCTCATACTCCTCACCAAGTTTTACTTTTTCTAAAACCATGCTAACGCTCCTTTCTGGTTATCTTCCCCACCAGAAAGCTGGGGGGAAGTTATCTACCAAGATTACTTTATGCCCATTTTCTTTATTTCTTCATCGTACTGGCCCTTTTTGATGTATCCGTGAGGACCAACTACCTGCCCCTTGACCCAACCTTTGGCTGCCTTTGCCTCGTAAAATTTCTTATAGGCGGCAGCGTCTTTCTTCCACGCATCGTA
Source organism: uncultured Dehalococcoidales bacterium (assembly GCA_964569555.1). Lineage (GTDB taxonomy): Bacteria > Chloroflexota > Dehalococcoidia > Dehalococcoidales > JAUYDJ01. The sequence continues at coordinate 11,659 of CAZMTT010000020.1, forward strand.
GGTGCTAACCTCATCTTCAAATTCCGACTCTGGTACCATGGCTATGCAACTCTCGGGGCATACCTCGACACACTTGCCGCAGCCAGAACAGGCACCGTAGTCAACCTCAAAGTAGCCATCGGGGGTTACGTTATAGGCCTCGTCGGGGCAGTTGAGCCAGCAATCTCTGGTCTGCGTGCAGGCGTCATAGTTGGTTACTGGGCGGGAAGTGCGGCTGAGGTGCTTGCGGAAGGTGGTGCTGCGTGTTGGCTCATAGCCTTCTTTACCACCATGATAGCCACCGCCCTTGCCCATACCAACTACCGTTATTCCGTACTCGGTCAGGTCCTGCCAAACCGGCAGCTCGTAGCGGTAGGGTTCAGTTGGGTTGCCTTCGCCTGGCTCGACCACTCTGGTCACCATCTGCTTGGCGGCCTTTTCGGCGGCGTCTTGGTCAGCCTTGTCTTTGAAGATTTGCTTTACTGAATCCGGGCTAATCATGTCCGGTAGAGCGGCGGCCAGGGCACCCATAATTCGGGCGTCGGTCTTGTCTTCCCTGATTACCCACATGCCGGAGAAGCTAGCCTCACCAGGGATTGTTATCAGCCTGTAGGGAAGGTCCTTGGTGTGGACGTCCTTCAGCAGTTCGTCCTGGGACTGGTTGGTCACGACCAGCATTACGCCCTTTTCCTTGACGCGCTCGTTGGCTGGGTGAAGACCATCCCATGACCAGGACTCAGCACCTTTGAGCAGGGTATCATCGAGGACTACAGCAGCATCTACAATTTCGGGATAGTATTTCGCCATCTGTTCTTCTAGCTCGTCTGCAGTATCGGCGACAATGGCGAAAAATTTCATTGGGATGCCGTTACGCTCTGGTGAATCACTGTAGCGACCGTAGGCAACACCAAGTTTTCCCATCTTGCGAGCCGCTAAAACAACATCTCGGCTGAGTCTTCTACCCAGATTATATTGGTAAACTCCTCTATTTGTAAATTCGACTGCATGAACTCCCATGTACTTGAAACCTCCTTCAAAATTTGAATAGAGTGGCTAGTTTTGGCTGCACTACCTCCTTTCTAGCCCGCAGGCGTAGTAAGCCCCCCTTTAGTTTCGTCTAAGGAAAGTAAAAGGATATTTCCCACGTTGCATTGACCGATAGGGAAATCAGTGTAAGCTGCATTTTTGCCCACTATAAACCCAAGGGTAGCTTCGTTGATTGCGTCCATTATAAACGCAGGTATGGGCTTTGTCAATAGGGGTTTATGCTGATTTTGGGCGTTGCCCTTACTGAGGGTAACATTACGATTACTTAAGTGGCCGGTTTTTATTGTGTTAAAATGAACACGCCTAAGACATTGACTCATTCCCTAAGCTCCTAGCCAGTAAACAAAATCCATTATCTTAGGGTCCTGCCGCACAGCAGCCTAAGTTTAATCCTTGTTTAAATAATTGTCAATACCCCTGTCAATACCCTTAAAATAGCCGGCATAATGACGCTCCTCAACCTTTACTACGCTATTCTGGCACGGTATAATCTCCATATATTATAAGGAAGGAAGGAGAGGCTTTTAACTATGGGCAATCAATTTGAACTGCCAGCTGTTTCCGCCACCGCTCCTTTTCGGGCCTTGAAGTTTAATGAGGCTCGCCTTTATCTTTTGGCCGGTGTCTTTATTGCGCTGGATGTATCGGTGCCTTGGGCCTGCCATCAGTTCCACCCCCTGGCCGGGCCTACTTTTTTACCGATGCACCTCTTTGTTATTCTGGCCGCTCTTTTGTTCGGCTGGAGGGTGGGTTTACTGGTGGGGTTGGTCACCCCGCTGGTCAGCTTTGCTGTTTCCGGGATGCCGGTATTAGCCGTATTGCCCCAGATTACAGTTGAAATCGTCTTTTACGGTCTGGCCGCCGGTATCTTGCGGGAGAGATTTAAGCTGGGTATTATCTGGTCAGTGGTCGGTGCCATGCTCATCGGGCGGCTGTTTCTCGGGCTGGCGGTTTTATTAATCTACCTGGGCGGAGTCAACCCTTTTCACTATGTATGGTCGGTTATCGCCCAGGGCTGGCCGGGCATGCTCAGCCAGCTAATCATCCTCCCGCTTCTGGTCAGGTGGCTAGGACAATATTGGGGAATACGAGATGCACGGCAGTAAGTTATTAGAGGAGTTTGCCGGTAGCCGGGACGCACTGTGGGTATATCAGGGAACCAAACTGATTTTCAAGTCAAGAAGGAAAAGGTTATTGCCCCTGCTTGATTATATTAAAGCCTTTGTGCCCCAGACAGAGGGGGTACTCATCTACGACCGCATCGTGGGCAATGCCGCCGCCCTGCTATTAAAGAAAGCCCTTTGCCTCACGGTGTATAGCCCGGTGGCCAGCCAGGCGGCGGTGCAGAGCCTGGAGAAGTTTGGCATCAGCTATCATTTTTCCAGTATCGTCAACCACATCCAGGTGGGAGATGATGTCTGCCCCATGGAGAAGCTGGCCGAGGGCAAGTCCCCGGATGAGTTTTACCAGGCAGTTAAAGCATTGGTATCGCGTGCGAAGGCTAAATGAAATCCAGGGTTCTTTTCTTTGATTACTCCCGAAAAGGCAACGTTTTAGCTGGTCTGGAAGCCCTTTTTAACGGGCTGGGACTGGCTAGAGTAGCCCGGGGCTCGGTAGCGGTCAAGCTCCATATGGGTGAACTGGGGAACACCGCCTATCTCAGGCCGATTTTTGCCGCCAGGATTATTAGCCTGGTCAAGAGCGCCGGCGGCCGGCCCTTTGCCACCGATACTACGGTTAACTATCCCGGCGGGAGGGGTACCGTGGCCGGGTACTTATCTACCGCTGCCAGCAATGGCTTTGTTGCCGACAGTATTGGCGCCCCCATCGTTATCGCCGGTGATGATGAAAATTCTGCCATCTCGCTGCCCGTTCCAAATCCCATCCGGGGCTGCCAGCTGCGGGAGGTCAGGCTCGCCTCGGAAATCTATCAGGCGGATAATATGCTGGTGCTGTCTCATGTCAAGGGGCATTCCCTTTCCGGCTTCGGCGGCGCCCTCAAGAACCTGGCGATGGGCTGTGTCACCAAAGCAACCAAGCGTGCCCAGCATATGGTGAACTGCCCGGGGCATGACGACTCCCGGTGTGACCTTTGCGGGGACTGTGTTAAGATATGCCCCACTGCGGCGCTGACCATTAGCCAGGGCAGGCTGAACCGTGACCTTGATAAGTGCAATGCCTGCAGTGATTGTCTCTTCACCTGCCCCAACGATGCCTGGTTCTGGCCTGAAGGCGTCAAGGAGAAGCTTCAGGTGGAAATGGCTCACGCCGCGGCGGCGATACATGCCCAGTTCAGGGGCAGGGTGGGGTATATCAACGTTATTCAGGATGTGACGCCATACTGTGATTGTGCCGCATCCTCCGGGAGTTATCTGGTGGCGGATGTCGGCATTCTGGCTTCCTACGACCCGGTGGCGATTGACAAAGCCTCGCTGGACCTGATTGACCGTGCCCGGCTGATTACCACCGAGACTAGACCCCCCGACCTGCTCGGCAGATTGCATGGCGTAAATAGCCTGGTCCAGCTGGAGGTAGCCGCCAAGCTGGGTATGGGCAGCCTGGACTATGAGCTCGCCACCGTCTGACCAGAATAGTTACCGCCCGCTTTTATCCCGGTAGCGCCGGGCAATGTCAATGGCAATTTCGGTGACCTGAGCGGCGTCCTTACCGGTGGCGACAAACAGCGGCTCTTTCCCCCAGCCTTCCCCCTCGTAGAATAAGCGGGGTATCGCCCCGTATCTTTCCGCCAGCTGTTTTATCTTCCAGGGCATAGAGGTGCCATCACGCTGGGCAACCTCATCCGGCTCGTGGCTGCGGTCAATCCAGCCGAAGAGCAGCCCCTTCTCGGTGCCGTAATCTTTGACCACTTCAATGATGGCCGGGTCGCACTTGAAGTTGATGCCGGCATTAATTTCGGGGTCGTATTTGCGTACCTCAAGCACCAGCCGTGCCATATGGTCTGACGCCCCGAAAGTGGGCAGACCGGGGGCATAGGGATGCCCCCGAACTGCCGTTATTCTGCCCTCTATCGCCGCTACCTGCTGCGGGGATGTAGCCCCGGGCAGGGCGTAAACCAGATTGACCCTTACCTCCGGTATAAGGGAGACAAACTCGGGGCAATCCTCCAGCATTTTAGCCGCCTGTGCCAGGTTGCCCAGTATCCGGTCGCTATCTTTCGTTTTATTCACCTTACCCCTCCAGGGTGCTGAAGTAGGCTGCCCAGAACGGGTCAAACATCACCGGCTTTATCTCTTCCTTTTTACCCTTGCGCCGGGTAAACACCCTGTCTTTTGGTGTTATCTCGCCGATATCCCAGGCATTAATGCCGTTTTGTTTTAAGTCCTGGAGCAAGCCCGGGGTTTTCTGGGGCGGGGCGGTAATCACCAGCGTTCCCTCGCTTATTGAAATGAGGGGGTCAATATCAAAGTGCTGGCAGACCGCTTCAATCTCCTCGGGGGTGATAATTTTATCTTCAAACAGGGTTACCCCGGTGCCCGAGGCGGCGGCAATTTCATAGACACCGTTAAGCAGTCCGCCCTCGGTGGCGTCGTGCATGGCATGGGCATAGGGGCCGGCGGTAATAGCGTCTTTGACCACGCTCATCTGAAGGAAGTAATCTTTGGCTTTGGCGACGGTATCCCGGCCCAGCTTCTTTTCCAGAGCCTCTTCCGCCTGAAAGGCGAGTATGCCGGCGGCTTCAATGGCCGGTCCTTTGGTGATAATAACCCGGTCGCCGACCCTGGCATTAGAGGCGGGGGTGAGTTGTTCCTTGGGCCCCACCCCGATGACGGTGCAGCCGCCATTGAGGGGGTAGGCGATGCCGGGGTAAATGCCGGTGTGCCCGCCGACAACGGCGATATCCAGCTTCTGGCATTCCTGATGGACCTCTTTCCAGATGTGCTCCAGGACGTTGTCTTCGGTGCCCGGGGGTAGCATCAGGCAGATGGTCAGGTATCTCGGTTTCACTCCCAGCACGGCCACATCACTGGCGCAGATGTGCACAATGCACCAGCCGAAGTGGGGCATCAGCACCGGCAAACCGAAGGTGGGGTCTTCGGCGATAACCATGACATTACCATCGGGCAGTTCAATCACGGCGGCATCAACCCCGTGCTGTGGTCCGACCAGGACCGTTTTGTCCGCCTTCCCCAGCCGGGGCAAAATCAGGCTGTCAAAGGTGGCTCGGTCGACTTTTCCAATCTGTGGTAGCATGACTCCTCCTTTTTTCTAGGCGGAGAAGAGGCAAAAGAAAACCAGGAGCCGAGTTTCTTAGAGGCTTCTGGTTTTGAGTCTCCACTTCCCTACGCTCGCATTGTCGAGTTCAGGTTCCAAGGGTGTCCCTTCCGGACTCTCAGCCTTCTAGCTCCCCTAGTGGTAAGTATTTAATTAGCCGTAATATACCACGCCGCTTGAAATAATGTCAACCAAGACTATTAGCCCGGTTTTGGGGATTCATGCCGAGCCGGGGAAGCAAAAGATGACACTGACGGCACGGACAATATGGAGCAGTAATTCCGCAGAGGCTTCCTTTAATATATAGCTGCTGGCGCCGGCCTGCAGGGCGTCAATAATGCGGGGGTCATTATCACGGCTGGCAAGGGCAATAATAACTATATTGGGGTACTTCTCTTTAATCCACTCTATCGCCATGATGCCCCCCATCGGGGGCAGATAGAGGTCGATTAAAGCCACATTGGGCTCGCCCTTGGCAACCATGCTTACCGCTTCTATCCCATCACCAGCTTCAGCGGCAATCTCTATGGCGGGGTCAGCCGTCAGCTTGCTGGCCATAGCCTGGCGGCCTTCAGGCAGCCCATCGGCAATCAGCAGCCTCGTTCTTCCGAGCATGTCAGCATCTCTTTAATGCCAGTAGTCATATATTATGCCATATAGTTGTCTATTGTCAATATGTATGGGCAGAAAAAATCGGTCTGGCGGAATGAAAGTTAAGTAATATTACTGGTGGTTAGCTGCCTGATATACCGGTCAGTTCTCTAATGGCCCGAATCCACCCCCGGGGCCCCTCCCCCTGCACCCGGTAGAGTCCGGGCAGGTCGGTTTTCTCCCAGCCGTGGCCCGGTTTCTGCACCAGGACCGGGAAATCGACCTCGGCGAACATGGGCAGGTCGTTGGGGCTGTCGCCGATGCCAATCGTTTTTATCCGGCCCAGTTTTTGCCTGAACAGCTTGATGAGTATTTTGGTTGCCCGGCCCTTATTGTTGCCGCCGCTGACGCCGTAGAGCCTGCCCTGGTTCCAGGTAAGCCCGGCGGCGGCTAGTTTGGGGAGAATAGAATCAATATCTTCGCTTTCCAGATTGAGCGACTCTTCGTATTCCCGCTTTTGGGCCAGTTTGGCTGAGGCCAAATCAAGCCCGGTAAGATTAGCGATTTCGGCTGGCGTCATATCCCCGAAGCCGGTGATAGCCAGCTTGTGCCGCCGGCTGATTTCTTTCAGCCTTTCTCTTATCTCGGGGTAGGCTATGCCCAGCTCGATGACATGATAGTTACCGAAGACCCGGTGGTATTGGTAGGCAAAGGGGAAATAGTCTTGTTTGATGAATATGGCGCCCCCGTTTTCCACAATAAACGGGTCGGCTATACCCAGTCGGCGCCGGTATATCTCCTGCTCGGCGCGGGTCTTTGATGAGCAGAAGATAATAGGTATGCCCTTATTTACTATGCTGGCTACTACCGGACTGGCGACCGCATCGGAGTAGGTAAACGGGTCAAGAAGGCTACCGTCCAGGTCGGTGAAGATAACCGTTTTGGCGGCAGAGCTATCTTTATTGTTTAGACTCATCGGCTGGTTTTATTCTTCAGCCAGGGCTGAATAGGAATCCAGATGTTCGGAGATTATATCCTCGAACTTTTTCAGGTCAATCTCGGCGGGGGGTCGGTACATAAGCGGGGCTGGTGGCTCTTCATTTTTCTGCTTCAGAATTCCCTGTGTGACCAGCTCGTCGATGATGTTTTCCCGGGTATAGCCGTCACATAAATGCGAGTAGTAGATGGCGCTCAGGCTGGGTAGCAGCATGTCGGCTTGCAGATGCCGGCCTCCCTTCTCCTCGTGGAGGTGGGGGTTTCTGGTTTCAATCTGGAATATCTCCACGCCTTGTTTTATCCCCGGGGGTTGGGCCACCGGCAGGACGCCACCGAAGCTTTCAAAGATGGACAGCAGTTCCTGGGTCTCGATGGCATAGCCGGCCGAATAGCGCAGCAGGTGGGCCAGGTGCAGGCTCATGGCATGCTCACCGGCATTGGCGGTTCGGATGACCTCGGTCTCAAAGCCGGTGTTGAACGAAATCAGCGAATTCAGGTGCTTGTTGGTAATTTCGGAAACCCGCCCCAGTTTCTTGAAGTACATCCCGGCGGAGACTTTTGGTTTATAGCGCCAGAAAATCCTGACCATAGTGTTGGAGGACTTGCTCAGGCTGAAGCCGGCGGCATAGCATTTAACGTATTCCCAGACCGAGCCGGGGAAGTAGTTATCGGCATCAATGAAACCGACGTAGCTCTTCTTGAGCACGGTAGCCAGCAGTATGCCGGCGATCATTGCCTCGCATTTACCATTGCGGACTAACCCGTCGTCGTTCAGTAGCTCGTGGTAACCGGATTTAGCCAGCGCCTTGGCCAGAACCGGGTCCTTCTGGTGAATTATCATCGCTGAGCGTCGGGTGAAGTGGCAGTACTGGTGCAGGGCGTCCTTCTCCATGCGGAAGCGGTCAACTCCCTTTCGCTTGCTATTGGAGACGACAATGATATGACAGTCATGAGGTACCCCGCTAATGACACCCTCAAACAGCTTGAGCTTCTCGTCTTTAACCGGAATGACGATCGCCATTTTATCTTCGTATTCCCGGAAGGCGTCTTCTTCAATCTTGAGCAGGGCGATGTCGGGCACCTTATTTTCTTCAACTTTGCCCGAATCTAATTCCAGGACCTTCTGGACTTCATTGAGTCTCACATGGCCGAAACGCTCGGTATATCTTTGGGTTTCAATACGCATATTGCTCCCTCTTTGTTGCCAAGTGAAAGCGCCAAAACCGCTTTAGCCTGATTAGCCCTCTATTATAAAGCTCATATTATGCGGCGTGTCAAGTAGCCTGATTTGGGGTGGGGAGGGGTGATGGGCAGGCCGGGGACTGAGTTAAAAAATGCTGAGGGTTCCGTCGCCGGTAGTTAGAAGAGAGGTAGTGCGCAAGGGCGCTCTTTACTTTTAGCTCCCGGCACTACCTCCCCGTGTTTACGGATATCACTTAGTCCGTCTGGGCTTGGGCTTTGGCTTTGGTTTCCCTACCATAACTGTCTTCACCTCCTTTTTAGTGGAGCGTTTCCCGGTAGTCTTTTTTCATAAGCATGGCTGGAGAGCCGGCTAAGGCGTGGGCACATAGATAACCTTTATGGTCTTGGTCGCCGTCTTGTCACGCCGGGTAGCCACCACGGTTATGGTGTTTTCCCCCTCGGTAACGGGGACATAGGCTTCAAAGGAGCCATACTGTGTCACGGCTACCTCCTGTCCGTTAACTGTTATCGTTGCCTTACTGTCGGGACAGGTGCCGGTCAGCCTGGTCGGTGATGTCTTCACGGTGGCACCATCGCGAGGCCGACTTACTGATACCGACAGAGGAGTGGCGCACCCCGCTAAAATAATCACCAGTAGCGTAAAGACAAGTAAAACGCAGGCCAATCTTGAGACTTTGTTCATTACAATTACCTCCCTGTCTCACCCGGTCTGATAGTATGTTTCAAGCGCTTATTTCGCCAAGGTTCGGTACCACCAGGGTTTGGAGTGATTATTCTTAATCCACTCGGCGGCATCTTTGGCTTCATCGGCTTCGAAGGCTTTTTGCCCCTTGTCTACCGGTTGGGTGGCTTTCACATCAGCCAGGTAAATGTTATATTTTTTCTGGTTTTCCCCCGGGTAATCGGGGTTGAGCTCAACAATACCGGCACCCCGGCGAAGTGGGCCTCCGCTGGCTGACCCCTGGGCGAGGTAGAAGAAAACGGTACTGCCTGGTTTCTCCAAGCCTTCAATTTTCTGCAGGATTTCAGCTTCATTCAGGGTGGTGTAATCTTGAGTGGCCAGGTCCTTTAATGCTATCTGCTTCGTCTGCCGGTCAAACCAGCCCTCGTAGAGCATCAAATCAGGTCGCCCGTCTAAAGAGGTGTAGTCCTTGACCTTCACCTTCTTATCGGCCATCTCACGCTCGTCGTAAACGCGGATATCGAAACCTGGCTTACCCTCGGCACGATTACGCACCACCGCCTTCAGGTTCCAAACCCAGACGACGTCCATTTTCAGCTTGTCGATGAGGTGCCTGCCCACCATCTCCGGTAATATTTTTGGTTCGGGCAGACTTTCGGCTGTGGCGGTGGTAGGAGTCGCTGAGCTGGATACAGCTCCTTCTTTTTTCTATTTCAAGAACATTTTAA
>CAZMTT010000021.1:0-20255 GCA_964569555.1 uncultured Dehalococcoidales bacterium
TAAATTTGGCACTGATGGCTGGTGAGGCATCGGGCAAACGACAAGGATGAACTATGGCTATTCAAGTTTTTGTTTCGCACACACACGGAGACGAAGAGTTTTGCCATATTTTTGATAGGGCTTGTGCGCAGGTAGGTATCACGGCTTTCCACTCCGAATTTGAGAGGATAGAGTTACCTGCCTGGGAGACAATAAGGAATGCCATAAGAAAATCACGAGCCTTATTTCTATTAGTTGGTAAAGAGCTAGCCAGACTCCAGGCTTTGCCTGACCCTTCATGGCCATATACTCAGAGTTGGATTGCCAATGAAATTGGTATAGCTTGTGAGAGAGGAATAGATGTGTGGGTTATTTGTGACGATGTGGAGATAAATTTTCCTGTGCCTTATCTAAACAATTATCTCCCCGTAAGCCTACGACACGAGGAGGTTTTTGATTATTTTGTTGCCATTTTAGGGGTGTATACACGTTATAGAAAACTCAAATTCCCCGATAAGAAGTGTGGGTTTCAGTGTCCTTATCAAGACTGCCAAATTTCTTTCAACCTGTGGATGTCTGCTGAACCTAGTGATATGATAGTGTGTCCTCATTGCTTGAGGCAGATAGTTTTTAACGAAAAATTCCCGGTGGAATAGGCAAGGCAAAAATCTAGTAAGCCTAAGGGGGAAGTTTGAAAGGGGCAAAGCCCCTTTAAGAAATTACCCTCCCCCTCTCCTTTGAAGGAGAAGATACTATAAGGAGAGTCTAATAGAGGCGAAGCCTCTCTTATATAAATAATTCTCCCTCCCTTATCTAAGGGAGGTAGATAAAGAGGGAGTGTTACCTAATAGAACCTAAAAGGGGAGAGGTAGCTAAAGACTTAAAAATGGAAAAGGTGATATTTGCCTGGAGTAGTGGTAAGGATAGTGCCATCAGCCTTTATGAAATTCAAAAAGACGAGAAGTATAAAATTGTATCTTTACTAACCACGATAACTGAGGACTATGATAGGGTTAGTATGCATGGTGTGCCCCGAACTTTAGTTGAGCAGCAGGCATATTCCTTGGGTCTACCTATTGAGGAGGTTTTTATTCCCAAGTCTTGTTCCTTTGAAGAGTATGAGTCAAAAATGAGAGAAGTCCTCGCCAGGTTCAGACAAAAGGGGATTTACTCGGTAGTATTTGGTGACATATTCCTGGAATGGGTAAAGAAATACCGGGAGGATAATTTATCCAAGTTGGGGATGATGCCAATATTCCCAATATGGGGGAGAGATACTGCCGAACTTGCCAGGTCTTTTATAGAGCTGGGCTTCCAGGCTGTCATTACCTGTGTTGATTCTAGGTTTCTGGATAAGAGTTTTGTTGGCAGGATGCTTGATAAACACTTTTTAGCTGAGCTTCCGTCCAATGTTGACCCTGGGGGTGAGAATGGAGAATTTCATTCTTTCGTCTTTGATGGCCCAATATTCAACGAGAGAATAAGCTATAAACTAGGGGAAAGAGTGTTAAGGGGTTCATTCTATTTTTGTGATTTACTACCAGAAGAGGTGTTAAATCTAACAGGGAAGCGTGAAGGGGCGTAGCCCCTTCACAACCTATACCTCCCCCTCTCCTTTGAAGGAGAGGGGGACCGAGGGGGTGAGGATGGATAGTCCTATTAAATTTGGCACCGATGGCTGGCGGGGGATTATCGCCCAGGACTTCACCTTTGATAATGTGCGGGCCTGTGCCCAAGGGGTGGCCCATTATCTAAAGCAGGCGAATCTGGCCGACAGGGGGCTGATTATCGGCTATGATACCCGCTTTGCCTCGGAAGATTTTGCATCAGCGGCGGCTGAGGTGGTTGCCGGCAACGGCATTAAGGTCTATCTCTGCCCCAAGCCAACCCCCACCCCGGTGATAAGCTACGGGGTTCTGGCTCTAAAGGCGGGCGGGGCGATTATCATCACCGCCAGCCACAACGCGGGGAACTGGAACGGCTTTAAATACAAGGATGAGCAGGGCTCCAGTGCCCCCGATGAAGTTACCGCCCAGATGGAAGCCCATACCAATCAGGCTCTGGACACCGGGAAAGTAGCACGCATACTGCTGGCGGAAGCCCTTTCTCAGGGACGGGTGGAATACTGTGACCTGGATCCGGTCTACTTTAAACAGGTGGGCCGGCTCATTAATCTTGATGAGCTACGCCAGGCCAGGCTGAAGGTGGCGGTTGACGCCATGTATGGCGCCGGGGCGGGCTATCTCAGGACATTGCTCGGTGGGGGCAACATGGAGGTGGTGGAGATAAATGGCGAGCGCAACCCCATCTTCCCCGGCATACGCCCCGAACCGATTGCGGTTAATCTGGGCAAGCTATCGGCGACGGTTAAAGAGCAGGGGGCGGGCGTCGGCCTGGCGACGGATGGTGATGCCGACCGGGTGGGGGTGGTTGATGAGAAGGGGGTATTTCTAACCCAGCTCCAGGTCTTTGCCCTGCTCTGTCTCTATTTCCTGGAGGTGCGTGGGGAGCGCGGCCCGATTGTGAAGACCATCACTTCCTCCAGCATGCTCAATCGGCTGGGGGAGATGTTCGGTGTGCCGGTGTATGAAACTGCGGTGGGCTTCAAGTATATTGCCCCCCTGATGCTTGCCCGGAAGGCGGTTATCGGTGGGGAGGAGAGCGGGGGCTACGGCTTCCGGGGGCATGTCATGGAGCGGGATGGCATTATGGCCAGCCTCTATTTCCTCGACCTGATACTCAAGACGGGGAAAACCCCCTCCCAGCTTCTGGACTATCTCTACAGCAAGGTGGGCCCCCACTATTATGAGCGGGTGGATGTGGAGTTTCCCGCCGAGCAGCGGGAGGCGATAACCAATCGGGTTAAAAAGAGCTCACCCCGGGCGATTGATGGGGTTAAAGTAGCCAAGATAGATACCACCGATGGCTTTCGCTTTGTCCTTGATGATGGCTCCTGGCTGCTGATTCGGTTCTCGGGGACCGAGCCACTGCTGCGCATCTACTCGGAAACCGATTCTACTGACCGTGCCCAGAGACTCCTCAAAATAGGCCAGGAAATCGCCGGGGTCTAGCCTCTTACCGCTTGGTGTACTGCGGGGCTTTGCGGGCCCGTCTTAGGCCGGCTTTCTTTCTTTCCTTAACCCTGGGGTCGCGGGTAAGCAGTCCGTTCTCGCGCAGCGTCGGCTTGAAGAGCTCGTTGGCTCTGACCAGGGCCCGGGCAATGCCGAGGGCAATGGCGCCGTTCTGTCCCGAAATGCCGCCGCCGGCTACTTTAACGATGACATTGTACTTGGTCAGGGTCTCGGTAACCTGAAGGGGTTTTAACATGTTCTGGCGGTGCAAGGGGCGGGGGAAGCGTTCCTCATAGGGCATGCCGTTGACAATGATTTCCCCCTTGCCCGGTATCAGTCTGACCTGAGCTACCGCTTCCTTGCGTCTGCCCGTCCCGTGAAAATAGCTTTGTTTATCCATTTAACCCCTTTAATCCTCTTTCGTTTCCGTGCTAGCGGCGCCTACCTGAGCCAGGTGAGGGTGAGTATCACCGGTATAGACCTTGAGCTTCTTTATCATTCTAGCCCCCAGCCGGTTGTGGGGCAACATGCCCTTGACGGCATGCTCAATCACCCGGGTGGGGTTAGTCTGCATCATTTCTTCCAGGCTGACGCTTTTCAGAGCCCCGGGGTATCCGGAGTGCCGGTAGTACATTTTCTGCTTGGTTTTATTACCGGTAACCCGGACCTTGTCGGCATTGATGACCACCACGAAGTCGCCCGTATCCAGATTGCGGCTGAATATTGGCTTGTGTTTGCCCATAAGCAGGCTGGCGGCCTGGGTAGCCAGCTTGCCCAGGATTTTACCCGAGGCATCAATCACATGCCACTCTCGCTTAATCTCAGATTCTTTAGTAATATAGGTCTTCATCATTATTTACCTGCCAAGTTATGCGGATAGTTTACCCGCATCAGACACAGCCCGTGGGCGGGGGCGGTTGGCCCGGCCAGCCCGGGCTTGCCTGATTCAATTATACTATGAAATTCGTCCTGGCTCATCCGGCCCAGGCCAATCCTGATGAGACAGCCTACCGTGTTGCGCACCTGGTGGGGCAGGAAGGAATTAGCCTCTATGTGAAATATGACCAGCTCCCCCTCCCGCTTTACTCCGGCCTGGTACACCTGCCGTACCGTATTTTTAGGGCTGCCCCCGATACTGCTGGCAAAGGAGATGAGGTCGTGCCGGCCGATAAGGGCCTGGCTGGCTTGATTCATGGCATCAATGTCCAGGTGCCCGGTAACCAGATGGACGAAGCGGCTCTGGAGCGGGGAGCGGGTGGGGCTATTCAGGATATAGTAGTTATATTCCCGGCTGAGGGCGCCACCCCTAGCCCGGAAAGAATCGTCGGCTCTATGGGCTTCCCGCACCGCAATATCCGGCGGCAGATAGTAGTTGAGCCCGCTAACAAACTTGGGCGGGGGGAGGGTTGATTTGGTGCGGAAGCTGACTACCTGCCCTCTGGCATGAACACCGGCATCAGTCCGGCTGGCGGCTATCACCCTGATACTATCTCCGGTAAGCTTCTTTAAGGCGGTTTCGAGTTCTTTTTGGATAGTGGGCAGTCCCGCCTGCCACTGCAAGCCGTGATAATGCGTGCCATCATATTCCACAATCAGTACTATTCTGGTGGTGGCAACACGGGCGGCTTTGTTTGTCTCCGGGTTGACTGCTGTCGATACCATCATTCGATTAACTCAAGCTGGACCATAGGGGCGCCATCGCCCAGTCTGGGTCCTAGTTTAGTAATGCGGGTATATCCGCCGGAACGCTCGGCATATTTGGTGGCCAGCTCGCTGAACACCTTCTCGGTCACCCCTTCGTTCAGAATAAAGGACAGTGCCTGGCGACGGGCGTGAAGGCTACCTGCTTTACCCAGGGTGACCATTTTTTCCGCCAGGCCGCGCACCTCTTTCGCCTTGGCTTCGGTAGTGGTAATCTTGCCGTGGTTTAACAGGTCGGTTACCAGATTCCGTAGCAGCGCCCGGCGGTGACCGGAAGACCGGCTTAATTTTCTACCGGCTATCTTATGTCTCATCTGTCTCCTCTTCGGGCGGGGCGGGTTCTTCTTCGGCACCTGGCTCAGTGGGCTCGCTAACCTGTGCGCTAAGGGAGAGGCCCAGAGACTCCATGCGCTCATTTATCTCTTCCAGGGACTTCTGCCCGAAATTCCTGAGCCGGAGCAGGTCTTTCTCCTCTCGGCTGATGAGCTCCCCGACGGTGGTGATGTTAGCTCGCCTTAAGCAATTAATGGTACGCACTGATAAATCGAGCTGTTCCACGGGCATATTGTATTTCTCTTCGGGGATGGACAGGCGAAAGGCCTCTTTTTCCATCTCCAGCTGGGAAACCTCAGCGTATTCGGCAAACGGGGCAAGCTGCTTTATCAGAATGTCGGCGGCCTGGCTGAGCGCATCTAACGGGGAGACGGTGCCGTCAGTCCATATCTCCAGAAACAGGCGCTCGCGGCTGAACTTCTGCCCGATGTGGGTCGGTTCAACGGTGAAGTTAACCTTCAGTATCGGGGTGAAGATACTGTCTATGGGGATAGTATCTATGGGGAGGTTATCACTGGAGACCGCTTCTTGATAGCCGGTACCCAGCTCCACATCCAGCTCGACATAAAGCCTGGCTTCCGCTGAGTCCAGGGTGGCCAGATAGAGCTCAGGGTTGGCAATTTCAAAGTCCACCGAGGGCTTGATGTCAGCGGCGGTAATCTGTTCGGCTCCTTCTGCCTCCAGGATTAGCTTACCCGGTTGACCGGAGAGTGATTTCAGCCTCAGTGTTCTTACATTGAGCAGAAATTCGGTGGTATCCTCTTTCACATGAGGGATGGTGGAGAACTCGTGGTGAATGCCCTCAATCTTAACCCGCGTTACCGCCGCCCCGGGGAGATAACCAAGCAGCACCCGGCGCAGGGCGTTACCGAGGGTATTGCCAAAGCCCTTTTCCAGTGGCTCGACTAGAAAGTGGCCCGAGTTCTGGCTGCTTTCCACACACTCAATTTTGGCTATTATCAGGGAGGACAAGACATTACCTCCTTTTAGCCCGTTATCAAGACTCATTTATTTTTGCCTAAATACCCTTTCTTCAGCCTAGCGCGAGTAGTATTCCACAATCGCCTTAGCGTCAATTTTAGCCTCAACCTGGTCCGGGGTGGGCAGGGATAAGACTTTACCCACCAGCTTCTTTTTATCCAGGCTGAGCCAGTCAGGGACGGTCTTGCCCTTGATGCTCTCCACCAGCTGTTTATAATACTCGGTCTTGGTACTGGACTCGGGCCAGCTGATATTGTCGCCCTCTTTGACCAGACAGGAGGGGATATTGGTCTTGTGTTCATTTAACATAATGTGTCCGTGCTCGACCAGCTGGCGGGCCTGGCGGCGGGAGTCGGCAAATCCGAGGCGGTAGACCACATTGTCCAGCCGCCTTTCCAGGAGCACCAGCATATTTTCTCCGGTGATACCAGGCTGTCTTTCCGCTTCCGCGAATAGCCGGCGGAACTGCCTCTCCATAATGGAGTAGGTATAGCGGGCTTTCTGCTTCTCTCTTAGCTGCAGACCGCGGTCCGAGATGCGGCGCCGCGAGGCGGCGTGTTGCCCTGGGGGCGCACTCCGCTTGTCCAGAATGCAGTTAGTAATACACTTCTCGCCCTTAAGCATCAATTTATCGCTGCTTCGACGACATAATCGACAGGATGGTCCAGTATACTTTGCCATTAACTACCTCTAAACCCTTCTTCGCTTTGGGGGACGGCAACCGTTATGCGGCACCGGGGTCACATCCCTGATGCTGGTAATGTAGAGTCCGGCCCCCTGTAGAGCCCGAATCGCTGCCTCACGGCCGCTACCCGGACCCTTAACAAAAACCTCTATCTGGCGCAGTCCGTGTTCCATACCTTTGCGGGCGGCATCACGAGCCGCCAGCTGCGCCGCATAGGGGGTGCCTTTGCGTGAGCCCTTAAAGCCAGCTGTTCCCGAGCTTCCCCAGGCGAGAACATTCCCCTCCGGGTCGGTGAGTGTCACTATGGTGTTGTTAAAAGTAGCCTGGATATAGGCTTTCCCGGTAGGGACTGACTTTCGTTCCCGTCTTTTTCTGGCTTTAGTTCTTTTCTTCGGCGACATTTTACTCCTCTAAATAGTTAACTCTTTACTTCTTGGTCATGCCCCGCCGCTGTCCTCTACCGGCGACTGTCTTGCGCGGCCCGCGCTTGGTGCGGGCATTGGTTCGGGTGCGTTGCCCTCTCGCCGGCAGGCTGTGGCGGTGGCGGACACCGCGGTAACTGCCAATTTCGATAAGGCGCTTGATATTGAGGGTAACCTCTTTTCTCAGCTTGCCTTCGGTATTATACTCGCGGTCAATAATCTCACGCAGACGGTTGACCTCGTCTTCAGTAAGCTGGTCTGCCTTGGTATCATAGCTGACGCCAGCCTGGTCCAGCACCGCCTGGCTTAAGGTAGAACCAATGCCGTGGATGTATTGCAGTGATATCCAGATCGGCTTATTCTTCGGTATATCGACTCCAGCGATACGTGGCATTAAATACCCTCCTGTTTAGCCTTGCCGCTGTTTATGTCTGGGATTGGAACAGATAACCCGGACCACGCCGCGGCGCTTTATTATCTTGCATTTGTCACACCTGACTTTAACTGAAGCTTTAACTTTCATCATAAATCCTGTTATTTAAAGCGATAGGTTATTCTACCCCGATTCAGGTCATAGGGAGAGAGCTCAATCAATACCCGGTCACCCGCCAAGATTTTAATGTAATGCATTCTTATCTTACCCGAAATGTGAGCCAGAACCCGATGTCCGTTGGGCAAGTCAACTCGAAACATGCCATTGGGTAGAGTCTCCACTACGGTTCCCTCAACCTGAATAGCTTCCTTCTTAGCCATAGATTATGCTCGTCTAGCTCGAGACTCCTCCCGGATAACCGCCATTATTCTCCGGCTAACTTTATCTATACCCCCCTCCCCATCTATCTCAACCAGCTTACCGGCGGCGGTATAATAGTCGATAAGTGGGGCCGTCTCGCTAAAATAGACCTCAAGGCGTTTTTTTATCGCTTGTGGGGTATCGTCGGGCCGCTGGTAAAGTTCACCGCCACACTTATCGCATTTCCCCTCACTCTCAGATGGAGAGTGTACCATGTTATACGGAGCCTGACAATTTCGGCAGACCCAGCGCTGGCTGAGCCGGCGCAGCAGCTCCGCTTCAGTGACCTTAATATATATTACCCGGTCTATGGCCTTAAACCGCCCGGCGAGAGCCTTGTCCAGTGCCTTAGCCTGGGCTTGAGTCCGCGGGAAGCCGTCCAGAATTGCCCCCCGCCCACAGTCCGGGGCGGCCAGGCGCTCCAGCACGACACTGATGGTCAGCTCATCGGGAACCAGTGTTCCCCTGGCCACATAGGCGCCAACCTGTGTACCTAGTGCGGTTTCCGCTTCCATTGCCTGCCGGAACAGGTTACCGGTAGCAATGTGGACCAGATTCAGTTCCCTGGCCACATTGGCCGCTTGTGTTCCCTTGCCGGCTCCGGGAGCGCCTAAAAATATAATATACACCTTTTAGCCTATTTAATAAAACCTTCGTAGCGCCGCATTACCAGCTGCGCTTCTAGTTGCTTCATGGTATCTAAAGCGACACCAACCATAATAAGTAGTCCCATACTGGACAGCTGTATTACCTGAATATTGGTAAACTCTCGCGCCGCGAAGGGCATGATGGCGACCACGGACAGAAAGAGGGCACCGCCCCAGGTAATACGCTTGATGACGTTATTCAGGAAGTTGGTGGTCTGGCGTCCCGGTCTGATGCCGGGGATAAATCCCCCCTGCCGCTGCAGGACACCGGGCAGGTCCTGTTGCTGGAATACTATCATCGTCCAGAAGAAGGTGAAGCCAATCGTCATCAGGAAATAGAGACCCCAGTAAAATAGCCCCAGCGGCAGTGGTGCCAGCGGGTCAAATATCTTCATAATCCAGTTAGCAAAGTTGGGGTCAGCCCCGGTGGGGTTGGCGAAGTAGCTGGCGACAATGCTGGGGAAGATAACCACTGACATGGCGAAGATGAGGGGAATCATGCCGGCGGTGTTTACCCGCAGTGGCAGATGGGTGGCCCCGGCCTGTTTCATCATGCGGCTCCCCCGGATGACGGTACGGGCATATTGAATCGGGATACGGCGGTGGGCCTCGGTGAAGATAACAATCAGGGCAATAGTAGCGATGGCAATGATGACATACATTGCCAGACCGAAAAAGTTTTCCCGGGCCAGGAAGCCCTGACCAATCATCTGCGGTAAGCCAGCCACAATGCCGGCAAAGATTATCATGGAGATACCGTTACCAATGCCGTAGTCAGAGATAAGCTCGCCCAGCCAGACACAGAACATAGTGCCGGCAATCAGCGATAGCACTATGGCGGCGGTGGGTAGCAAACCGGTAGCGCTGACCACACCCTCTCGCTGGAGAAAGATGAGCTGGCCGTAGCCCTGTATGCCGGCTAAGGGCACGGTGAGCCAGTGGGTAATCATATTGATCTTATGCTGTCCCGCTTCTCCCTCGGCGGCAATCGCCTGCAGGCGGGGGATAACCGGCACCAGCAGCATCATAATAATAGAGGCGGTGATGTAAGGGAAAACCCCCATTGCCGCCACACTGAAGTTCCTCAGGGCACCGCCGCTGAACATGTCCAGCATGCCCAGCATGGCGTTGCGCTCAAAGAGCTGCTGCAGGGCAGTCGGCTCAACACCGGGCAGGGTGACATGAGCCACCAGGCGGAAGATTATCAGCAGGCTTACGGTGACAATAATCCGCCGTCTCAAGTCAGGCAGACTGAAGGCGTCAACCATCGCCTGCAGTAGTTTCGGTCTACCCTGTCTTGGCCTCATGGCCTATCTCCTCCACTTTACCCCCGGCGGCTTCAATCTTGGCTTTAGCCGACGCCGAGAACTTGTTTGCCTTTACCGAGAGGGGGTGTTTCAGTTCACCCTCGCCCAGTATCTTGACCGGCTGGCGTAGCGATTTTATCACCCCGGCGGCGACCAATTTTTCCGGGGTCACCTTACTCCCCGTCTTAAATTGGTTCAGCCGCTCGATATTAACCAGGTTATACTCGATTCGGAAGGGACTGGTGAAGCCCCGTTTCTGCGGCAGGCGCTTGATTAAAGGCAGCTGCCCGCCTTCAAAACCGGGGCGCATTTTGTAGCCGGAACGGGACTTCTGCCCCTTAGAGCCTCGCCCGCTGTAGGTGCCGTGACCGCTACCATCCCCCCGCCCGACCCGTTTTCGGTTCTTCTTGGCGCCGGGGACCGGGGCCAGTTCATCCTGCCTCATCGTCAGCCTCCTCCACTCTAACCAGGTGCTTCACCTTCTCAATCATGCCCCGAATTGACCTGGAGTCACTGTGGGTGACGCTCTGATTCAGCCGACGAAAACCGAGTGCCTTCAGGGTCTTCTTTTGAGGCTCTTTGGCACCGATACCGCTCTTTATCTGGGTGATGCGAAGCTTAGTCAACACTTTCTCCCGGCTCTTCTTCCTTATCTTCAATATCTTCAACTTTAGCTGTGTCTTTAGCGATAACCTTCTCTGCCGAAGGCGGTTTCTCGCTGGTTTTAGTCACGGTGGGTTTCCGTTTGGCTATTTCTTCTTTCGGTTCTTTCAGCTGGTTTAAGGCGATTATGGTTGCCTTGGCGACATTAATTCGGTTCGGACTCCCCAGTGATTTGGTCAGGATATCCTTGACGCCGGCTGCCTCCATGATGGGTCGGATGCTGCTGCCGGCAATGATGCCGGTGCCCGGTGCCGCCGGTCTTAGCAGGACCTTGGCGGCGCCAAATTTAACCACCGTCTCATAGGGGATGGTAGAGCCGGACAGGGGGACTTTAATCAGGTTCTTCTTGGCATTGGCGCTGGCCTTGTTAATGGCTGATGGCACCTCGTTGGCTTTACCCATGCCCACCCCGACATAACCGTTACCGTTTCCGGTTACCACCAGGGCACTAAAGCTGAGCCGTTTGCCCCCTTTGACCACTTTGGCAACACGGTTAATGTGGACCAGCTTATCGCTCAGTGCCAGTTCGTTTGGGTCTATGCCAAGACCAGTTTTTGGACTCATATTATTACCAATCCCTTTGCTTAGAATTTCAAGCCCTCTTTTCGGGCTGCCTCGGCGAGAGCTTTAACTCTGCCGTGATATTTATAGCCACCGCGGTCAAAGACCACGCCGCTTATTTTCTGGCTTAAGGCTCGCTTGGCGATTAGTGCGCCAACCAGCCTGGCTTTTTCGCTCTTGGCCTTGCCATTGGCCTCGGTTTTTATTTCCCGGTCAAGGGTTGAGGCCACGACGAGGGTGTTGCCGCTTGAATCATCAATAACCTGGGCATAAATATGGTTCAGGCTGCGGTAAACGCACAGGCGCGGCCGGGCGCTAATGCCCTTTACCTTAGCCCTGACCCGGGCGTGTCTTCGCTTACGGGCCTGTTGCTTGGTCGCACTGGCTATCATTGCTTCTTACCTATCGCCTTACCCGCTTTCAGGTGGACTCTCTCGCCCAGATACCGGATTCCCTTGCCCTTGTAGGCATCGGGGGGACGGGTCGCCCTGATTTCGGCGGCCATCTCACCGACTGTTTCTTTATTTGCCCCGCTGACCTTGATGCGGTTGGCGCCTTCTACCTCCAGGGAGACGCCGGGCAGGGGGGTTATCACTACCGGGTGGGAATAGCCGACATTGATTACCAGCTTGTCCCCGTCTTTCTGGGCGCGATAGCCCACCCCGACTATTTCCAGGGTCTTTTCAAAGCCCTTAAACACTCCCTGTACCATATTATCCAGGAGAGTCCGGGTCAGTCCGTGCAGGGAGCGGTGTTTTCGGTTATCACTCGGTCGTGATACCGACATGACATCGTTGCTCAGGGTAATGGACATATCGGGGTGAAACTGACGACGAAGCTCTCCTTTCGGTCCGGTTACGGTAACTTCGTTGTCACTTATCTTCACGCTCACTCCCTGGGGAATGGCTATTGGCATCTGACCTATGCGGGACATATTCTATCCTTGAGCCTCCTTACCACACATAACAGAGCAATTCACCGCCAATCCCCTGACGCCAGGCTTGATAGCCGGTCATCACCCCCGTGGAAGTAGACAGGATAGCGATGCCCAAACCCCCGTAAACGCGGGGGATTTCCCTCTGCTGGACGTATATTCTCAGCCCCGGCTTACTGGCCCGTTCTAATCCGGAGATAACCGACTGGTTTTTATCGGTGTATCTGAGGTGGACCTTAATTACCCGGTGCGACTTGCCCCGGACTACCTCGTAATCGCTGATGAAGCCCTCCGCCTTGAGGATTCTGGCGATGGCCAGTTTCATCTTGGAGGCGGGCACCAGCACCGAGTCATATCGCGCCATAATGGCGTTTCTTATTCGGGTTAGCATATCGGCTATCGGGTCAGTAACCGTCACTTTATTTCCTCCGCCAATTTCTGGTTATTACCAGCTTGATTTTCTCACCCCGGGAATCTGTCCGGATAGAGCCAGCTTACGGAAGCAGATGCGGCACAAGCCGAAGGTGCGAAGATAGGCACGGGGTCGGCCGCACAGAAAACACCGGTTATGTTGCTGCACCCGGTATCTTGTTGGGCGCTGTGACTTTATCACCATTGATTTCTTGGCCATTTATCCTCAATCCTTGCTAAAGGGCATACCTAATGCTTCCAGTAGGTGTTTGCCTTCTTCGTTGGTATTTGCCGTGGTAATAATGGACACTTCCAGCCCTCTGGCCTTGTCTATCTTATCATAGTCCACTTCGGGAAAGATAATTTGCTCCTTGACCCCCAGGGTATAGTTACCCCGACCGTCAAAGCCGTCGGGGGAGACCCCCTGAAACTCACGGATGCGGGGCAGGGCGGCATTTACCAGCTTTTCAAAAAAGTCATACATCCGCTCCCCGCGCAGGGTCACTTTCATCCCGATGGGCATCCCCGCCCTCAGTCTGAACGAGGCGATGGACTTCTTGGCGCGGGTAATCACCGGGTGCTGCCCCGAAATCGTGGTCAGGTCGCCTTCGGCGGCTTCCAGGGCCTTGGCATCGCGGACGGCCTCACCCAGGCCAATATTGAGCACTACCTTGCTCAGCCGGGGCACCTGCATCACATTGTGGTACTTGTAGAGCTCCATCAGCTTGGGGACAATCTCGTTTCTATATCTTTCCTTGAGCTGTGACATCTTCAGTCAATTACCTCACCGCAGGAGCGGCAGAAACGGACTTTTCTGCCATCTTTTAGAGTGCGAAAGCCCACCCGGGTAGGGTGGTTGCACTTACTGCACAGCAGCATAAGGTTGGATATGCTAATTGGCGCCTCGAGCTCAATTATGCCGGCCTGTCGGGCGGCGTGTCTGGCTCTGGAGTGCCTTTTGATAAAGTTGATACCCTCCACCACCACCCGCTCATGCTTGGGGTGGGAAAAGCGCACCTTGCCCTTCTTGCCTTTGTCCTTGCCGGCAATGACCACTACGGTATCATTCTTCCTGATTTTCATTACTTATTGCCTCATAAGACCTCGGGCGCCAGCGAGATAATTTTGGTGAAGTTTTTATCTCTTAACTCCCTGGCTACCGGGCCGAATATTCGGGTCCCCTTGGGGTTGTTCTTATCGGTTAAAATCACCGCCGCATTCTCGTCGAATCTGATATAAGAGCCGTCCGGGCGCCGGTAGGGCTTGGCACTGCGCACAATCACGGCCCTGACCACCTCCCCCTTCTTTACCTGGGCGGCGGGGGTGGCTCTCTTTACCGAAGCCACAATAATATCGCCGACGCGGGCGTATTTCTTCCTGGTGCCACCGAGTACGCCGATACACATAATCTGGCGGGCACCGGTATTATCGGCCGTCTTAAGTCTGGTATAGGGCTGAATCATTTTCTATCACCGGGGTAACCGCAGCTTCTCAGGCTATTTCCTTGGGTTGAACCTCGGCTACCTCCCCCTTGCTCTTTATCTCGACGACACGCCACCGCTTGTCTTTGGAGAGCGGGCGAGTTTCCAAAATCCTGACCACATCCCCCAGCCCGCACTCATTGTTCTCATCGTGGGCTTTGAAGTTGGTCGTTTTGCGGATAGTCTTCTTATACAGGGGGTGGCGTCGCCGTGTTTCTACCCTAACCACCGCCGTCTTGTCCATCTTGTTGCTGACAACACGGCCCGTCATAGTCTTACGCTTTCTTTCCACTGGGAACCTGCCTTATCTCTGACTCTTTTTCCTTAATTATGGTATTTAAGCGGGCAATTTTCTTTTTTACCCGCGGAATTTCGCGGTGGTTTACCAGCTGCCTGGTCTCCAGGCGGAAGCGGAGGTCAAGAAGCTCCTGGTGGGCTTCCTCAAGCTGCTTTAATAAATCCGCCGTGCTGAGGGCTCTAATTTCTTTGGTCTTCAAGGTGAAAGTCCCCTTTTGCCGTCATTAGCTACCAACTTCCCTGGTGACAAATTTGGTCGCGATGGGAAGCTTATAGGCGGCCAGCCGCATTGCCCCTTTGGCGGCTTCCTCGCTTACGCCTCCCATCTCAAATATAATTCTGCCCGGTTTGACCACGGCCACCCAGTGCTCCGGCGAACCTTTACCACCGCCCATGCGGGTCTCGGCCGCCTTCTTGGTAACCGGTTTATCCGGGAAAATCCGTATCCAGACGTTGGCGCCACGGCGGACATAGTGGGTAATCGCCCGCCGGGCGGCTTCAATCTGTCGGCTGCTTATCCAGGCCGACTCCATCGCCCGCAGGCCAAACTCACCGAAGGTGATCGTATTGCCTGACTGGGCTTCGCCCCGGCGGCGCCCTTTATGAGTCTTGCGGTATTTAACCCTTTTTGGTTGTAGCATTCTTCTTCTTTTCCTTGGTAGTAGCCGTTTCTTTCTTGCTTACCGCTGGCTTCGCTTTTTTGGCTTTGGCCGCCGGCTTGGCTGGTTTCTTCTCCGGTTTTGCCTTGGGGGCTTCTTCCGGTTTTAGTTCAGCCTTCACCTCTGCCTTTTGCACGGCCGGTTTGGCTGGCTTGGCTTCTTTAGCCTTGGCTACCGCCTTTTTCTTGACGGCCGGTTTGGCTGGCTTGGCTTCTTTAGCCTTGGCTACCGCCTTTTTCCTGGCCGCCGGCTTGGCTGGTTTCTTCTCCGGTTTTGCCTCAGGGGCTTCTTCCGGTTTTAGTTCAGCCTCGGCCTCTACCTTTTCCGCGGCGACCGCTTCCACCGCTGCTTCTTCTTCCGGTTTTAGTTCAGCCTCTACCTCTGCCGCTTCTGCTGGTGCCTCAGCTCCCTCAGCAACCGCCACTTCCGGTGGTGCCTCCTCAATTTCAGCCAGCTCCTCGATTTCAGGAAGAACGTCGCCCTTGTATATCCATACCTTTACCCCAATCCGCCCCAGGGTGGTACGCGCCTCGGCAAAGCCGTAATCAATATCGGCGCGCAGGGTATGCAGGGGCACCCGCCCCTCGTGCATCGTCTGGCGGCGGGCAATCTCGGCACCACCCAGTCTGCCGGCGCAGTTGACTCTTATCCCTTTGGCCCCGGCCATAATGGTGCGCGAAATAGCCTGTTTCATCGCCCGGCGATAGGAAATACGGCTTTCAATCTGGTCGCCGATTGCCCGGGCGACCAGATAGGCATCAAGCTCGGGCTGTTGAATCTCCTGGATATTGAGCTGAATCTTCTTGCCGATAAGCGACTCCAGGTGAAGCCTTAGCTTATCGACCCTCTGTCCACCCCGTCCGATGACCACACCGGGTCGGGCAGTGTGGACGGTTACCGAGACCATATTTGCCTGACGGTCGATCCGAATTTGAGAAGTGGCCGCTTTGGCATACTCTGCCTGAATGGCTTGCCTCAGCTTCAGGTCTTCTTTTAAAGGCTCGGCGTAGCTTTTGTTGGCAAACCACTTGGCCTGCCAGTCACGTATGCCACCGATTCTAAAGCCGATAGGATGAACTTTACGTCCCATTTATTCTCCCTGCTCCGCAACAATAACGGTTATATGGCAAGAACGCCTGAGGAGGGGGGTTATCCTGGCTCTGGCGTGGATACGATGTCTCTTCAGGGTCCGGGCTTTACCGGTAAAGATGTCGACAATCTTCAGCTTGTCCGGTTCCATCTGGAAGTTATTATCGGCGTTGGCGGCGGCTGATTTCACCACCTTGGTCACCGTCCGGGCCGCTGGCGTCGAGGCAAACTTGAGTAGAGTCAGTGCCTCGTCCACCTTCTTGCCCCGTATCATATCCACTAACGGTTGTACTTTTTGAGGTGGTATGCCGGTATTTTTGACGACGGCTTTCACTTCCATTTTAGGCCTGCTTCCTTACCTGAGAGGTTTTTTCCGCCCTGGAGACGTGTCCCCTGAAAGTCCGGGTCAAGGCAAACTCGCCTAGCTTGTGCCCCACCATATTTTCGGTGATAAAGATGGGCACGTGTCTCCGTCCATCATGCACCCCGATGGTAAGGCCGACCATCTCGGGCAGGATGGTTGACCAGCGTGACCAGGTCTTGATGACCGCCTTCTCACCGGAGCGGCTGAGCCTCTCCGCTTTCTTTACCAGCTTGGCATCTACGGCTGGCCCCTTTTTAGCTGACCGTGACATTTGCTATTTCTCCCCTCGACGCTTAACAATCAGTTTATCCGAGGCTTTCGGCTTACGGGTGCGATAGCCCAGCGCCGGCTTGCCCCACGGTGTTTTCGGTCCGGGCATGCCTATCGGTGACCTGCCCTCGCCACCGCCATGGGGGTGGTCGCGGGGACTCATCGCTGAGCCCCTGACGGTAGGTCGCCAGCCCAGCCATCGTGTGCGTCCGGCCTTGCCCAGTTTAATATTCTGATGGTCAACATTGCCCAGCTGGCCAATGGTGGCCAGACAATCAATGCGAATACGCCTCATTTCAGTGGATGGCAGCCGAACCAGGGCGTAATCACCCTCTTTTACCATCAGCTGCGCCGCCACCCCGGCCCCCCGGGCCAGCTGTCCGCCCCTCCCTCTCTGCATCTCAATGTTATGGATGGGGGTGCCGGTGGGAATCTGGCTTAAGGGCAAAGCATTGCCCGGTTTCACCTCAGCGTCACTACCGGACATTACACTGTCGCCCACATTGAGCTCCAGTGGCGCCAGAATGTAGCGCTTTTCACCATCGGCGTAGTGAATAAGGGCGATGCGTGCCGAGCGGTTGGGGTCATACTCAATGGCGGCCACTTTACCGGGAATGCCGAATTTGTCCCGTTTAAAGTCAATAAGGCGCAGCCGCTGCTTTGACCCACCACCACGGTGGCGCACCGTTACTCTGCCCTGGGTATTACGCCCGCCCTTCTTTTTCAGCGGTCGGAGCAGCGATTTCTCGGGCTTGTCTCTGGTTATCTCGTCAAAGGTAGCGCCGCTCATACCCCGCCGTCCGGGGGAGGTTGGGCGATATGTCTTTAAAGCCACTGGATTCTCCTAAAACTGCTAAACATTTTCAAAGATCTCTATTTTATCGCCGGGCTTAAGGGTGACGATTGCCTTCTTCCAGGACGGCCTCTGTATCTGCCGCTGGCCCACCCGTCTCGTCTTACCCGGCACCATTATCATATTAACCGCGGTCACCTTGACCTTGAATGCCTTCTCCACGGCCTGGGTAACCTGGTGCTTGGTTGCCTCACTGGCTACCTCAAAGACATACTTGCCCTGAGCCTGGAGGAGGGCACTCTTCTCGGTTATTAACGGGCGGCGCAGTGCTTCATAGAGGTGCATGGCTGCCTCCTCGGGATAGCTTCTGCCCCCACAGCGCCTCGGTTTTGCGCACCGCCGCCTCGGTCATCAGCAGTATTTTATAAGAAAAGAGGTCAACTATATTGAGCAAATTTGCCGGCATGGTCTTTATTCCGGGCAGGTTACGGGCCGATTTAACCAGGTTATCTTCCACCTCAGCGGTGGCAATAATGGCCGGCGAATCAATCCCGACGGCGGCCAGAATCTGTGCCATCTCCTTGGTCTTGACCTGGTCCAGTTTCAATTCCTCCACTACCTTTAGCTCTCCATCTCTTGCCTTGGCCGATAGAACGCACCTCAGCGCCAGCTGGCGCATCTTTTTGGGCATCGCCTGCCGGTAGTCCCTTGGCCGGGGACCGAAGGCGACCCCGCCACCCGTGCGCAGGGGAGACCTCCGGCTGCCGGCACGGGCCATCCCGGTGTGCTTCTGCCGGTATAGCTTCCGGGTGCTGCCGGCAACCTCGCTGCGGGTTTTGGTACTAGCCGTGCCCTGACGGGCATTCGCCCGCTGTCTCACCAGTGCCTGGTGCACTACCGCCTGGTTAAAGGGCACGCCAAAGACCGTGTCGTTTATCTCAATCTTCTTGAGTACTTCCCCGTTCAGGCTGTACAGTGGTATCTTCACTAGTTCCTCCACCCGATTTCTTTATCAACAGTAAGCCGTTTTTAGCCCCGGGCACGGCTCCCTTAATCAGCAGCAGGTTGCGTTCCGGGTCGGCTTTAAGCACCTCCAGGTTGCGCACTGTTACCTGCTCATCGCCCATATGCCCGGCCATACGCATTCCCTTCCAGACTCTACCTGGTGAAGCCGATGCCCCGATTGAGCCAGCGGCGCGGTGCCGGTCTGACTGTCCGTGCGTTTTGGGCCCGCCGGCGAAGTGGTAGCGCTTGACGACACCGGCAAAGCCTTTGCCCTTTGATATCCCGCTGACATCAACCAGGTCGCCGGCTTTAAACAAGCTGGCGTCTATCTTTTGCCCCACTTCAACCGATTCAACATCTTCTATCCTGAATTCGCGGAGGTACTTGAACTCGCCCAGCTTCTTGAGGTGCCCCCGCTGTGGCGACTTGAGCCGTTTAGCTTCACCGAAGCCAAGCTGAACGGCGTTATAGCCCTCTTTGGTGGCCGACTTAACCTGGATTACCGTGCACGGTCCAGCCTCGATGGCGGTTACCGCCTCCGCTTTAGCATTTTCTCTAAATGTCTGGGTCATACCCAATTTTCGACCAATAATACCCAAAGCCATGTCCTTTGCCTTTTATAGCTTGATGTCTATTTCCACCCCGGGGGGCAGGTTCAGGTTAGCCAGGGCGTCTATCGTTTTGGAAGTGGTGTCGACAATATAGATAAGACGCTTATGGGTTCGAATTTCGAACTGCTCCTGGGAGTCCTTGTCAATAAACGGGGAGCGGATAACGCTGAACTTCTTAATTCGGGTGGGCAGTGGTACCGGTCCCACCACCACCGCCCCGGTTCGCTCTACCGCTTCTACAATCTGTCCCGCCGATTGGTCAAGCAACTTGTGGTCATAGCCCTTCAACTTGATGCGAATCTTTTGTCTTGGCATCTTCTTATCTTTTCACTCCAGTTTTGCCCCGGATTTGGTCAGCCAGTTCGCCGGGCACTTCCTGATAGCGATATACCTCTAGGGAATGGGTGGCTCTACCCTGGGTTACTGACCTGAGATTGGTGGCGTAACCAAAGGTCTCAGCCAGGGGGATAACGCTGTGGATAACGCAGGTTTCCCCCTCGGTCTCAACCGACTCAATATGACTCCGTCTTGAATTGAGGTCGCCAATTGTATCACCGAGGAACTCTTTTGGTGCCAGCACCTCCAGCTTCATAATCGGCTCAAGGAGAACCGGCTTGGCTTTAATCACCCCGTCTCTCACCGCTATTGAGCCCGCCATCTTGAAGGCCAGATCAGAAGAGTCAACTTCGTGATAACTGCCGTCATAGAGGCTTGCCTTGATGTCAACCAGGGGATAGCCGCCGGCTACCCCGGTCTCTATAGCTTCTTGAATGCCGGCCTTCACTGCCGGGATGTACTGCCTGGGTATCGCCCCGCTCTTGATATTGTCGACAAACAGGAAGCCGCTGCCGCGCTCCATAGGTTCAAGCTCAATAAAGACGTGGCCGTATTGACCCCGCCCCCCGCTCTGGCGGATAAATTTGCCTTCAACCTTGACGGGAGTGGCAATAGTTTCCTTGTAGGCAACCTGCGGCTTGCCTACCTTGGCTTCTACTCTAAATTCGCTGAGCAGCCGGCCCACGATAACCTCAAGGTGAAGCTCTCCCATACCGGAAATAATAGTCTGGCCGGTCTCTTCATTAAAGTTCACCTTGAAGGTGGGGTCCTCCTCGGTTAGCTTGCGCAGGGCATCCGTCATCTTGTCATTGTCCAGTTTGGTTCGGGGCTCAATGGCAATTGAGAGCACCGGCTGCGGGAA
>CAZMTT010000022.1:0-19739 GCA_964569555.1 uncultured Dehalococcoidales bacterium
GATATCCACCCCGGCAATAAAATGGGGGCTGGTGACCTCGCTTATTCTGGATACCTCTCCGGCCAACCGGCGCTGTATATCCCGCGCCTCGGCAGGGCTAACCTGCCAATCGTGTCGCCTTTTAACCTCCACCCCCCGATTATAGTCACAATGGCGATTTCTGGCAATAACACTGAGGGATGTGCCGCGGCAAGGCAAATTAAACACGGCGCGAGCTTAAGCCGCTATTGACAGTCAGGCCTTAATCAGGCATAATGTCAGCAAACTGGACTAGTTACACATGGTAAAAATTAGACTGCGCCGAGTAGGTAGCAAAAAAAAGCCGAGCTATCGATTGGTGGTAGCGGATAGTCGCTCCCCCCGTGACGGAGCCTTTATCGCCACTATTGGACACTACGATCCCCTGACCGACCCAGAGACAATCGTTATTGACGAAGAACAGGCTTTAAGCTGGCTCAAGCAGGGGGCTCAACCAACGGAAACTGCAGCTAGACTACTAGCTAAGGTTGGCATTATCCCAAAATCCAAAACACTTAAGGAGAAGTCATGAAAGAACTAGTGGAGTACATCGCCAAATCAATCGTCAACGTGCCTGATGATGTCGTCATCACCGAAGAAGAGACCGAGAATGGCCTAACGTTGAAGCTGCAGGTTAACGACGAGGACAAAGGGAGAATTATTGGCCGGCAAGGAAGGGTAGCCCAGGCTATGCGCACCCTGCTCCGGGTAAAGGCAGCTAAAGCCGGTACCAGAGTTAATCTTGAAATCATCTAAATCACCTGACTCCCCACACCAGGGG
Source organism: uncultured Dehalococcoidales bacterium (assembly GCA_964569555.1). Taxonomy (GTDB): domain Bacteria; phylum Chloroflexota; class Dehalococcoidia; order Dehalococcoidales; family JAUYDJ01. The sequence goes on from CAZMTT010000022.1 coordinate 800, forward strand.
TGAAATTGCCCGAACTGGAATTTATCACTATCGGTGAAGTCCAAGCTCCGTGGGGCAACCAAGGTAAGTTAAAGGTAAAGGTGCTCACCGATTTCCCCCAGCGCTTCGCCCCATCTTCCACCGTGTATATCAACCGGCAGCCGATGACGATTGCCCAGGTTGAATGGCAGAAGGGAAATGCCATTATCAAGCTCAACGCGGTTGACAGCGTTGCCGCCGCCCAGGGACTGAAGGGGCAACCGGTCGAAATACACCATAGCCAGCTTAAATCCCTGCCCGAAGGGCAATATTACCATTTCCAGCTTATCGGCCTGGAGGTATGGACCGCTCAGGGAGAGCTACTGGGCACGGTGACCGAGATTCTAACCGCGCCGAGCAATGACATCTATATCGTCCAGGGCAACAAAGGCGAGATTCTGATTCCAGCCATCGGGGATGTAATAAAATCCATTGAGCCTGACAAGGGGCGTATCGTTATCGAGCCTATTGAAGGGCTGCTGAGTTGAAACAGGCGAGCTAGCTTCCCGGTCTCCTCCGCCGCCGCCTTATCCTCTCCACCGCACCGAGACGAACCAGGGCACGCCGTAGTGCCGCTTCGGCCCGCGCTCTGTCTGCATCGGGGATACCCTCTTCAAGCCACTGCTTCGCCCGCTGTTTGGCTTCTTCGGCCCGAGCAATATCAATTTCCTCGGCTCTTTCCGCAGTATCCGCCAGGACGATTATCCGGTCGGGGCGCACCTCAAGGAAGCCACCCGATACCGCCATAAAGAACTCCTCCCCGCCCTTTCTGACCAGCAGTTCCCCCGGCTCCAGTATGGTCATCAGCGGGGCGTGGTGGGGTAGTACCCCCAGCTGACCCTCAACACCGGGAGCAAGCACCACATCTACGTCTTCCGAAAAAACGACCCGTTCCGCGGTAACAATATCAAGCTTTATCATCTTCCCCTTGACCTTCGGCTGGCTTTACCTCGGCCGCTTTCTCTTCACCTTTGGCTGGCTCGGCTGCTTTCTCTTCAGCTTTGGCTGGCTCGGCTGTTTTCTCTTCGCCTTTGGCGGCCTCTTGCTCCTGGCCCTTGGCGGCCTCTACCACCTCATCAATGGTGCCCACCATATAGAATGCCTGCTCGGGCAGGCTATCATGCTTGCCTTCCAGAATTTCCTTAAAGCCACGCACTGTCTCTTTTATAGACACATACCTGCCCTCTCGACCGGTAAAGACCTCGGTAACAAACATCGGTTGCGATAAGAACCTCTGGATACGGCGCGCCCGGGCTACGGTAAGCTTGTCCTCATCACTCAGCTCTTCAATGCCCAGTATGGCGATGATATCCTGCAGGTCTTTATAGCGCTGCAGCACCTTCTGCACACCACGGGCTACCTGATAGTGCTCATCGCCCACAAAGCGGGGGTCAAGTATCCGGGAGGTCGAGGACAGGGGGTCAACCGCCGGGTATAAGCCCTGCTCAGTAAGCGCTCTCTCCAGAGCAATGACCGCATCGAGATGACCGAAGGTAGTGGCTACCCCGGGGTCGGTATAGTCATCAGCCGGCACGTAGATGGCCTGAAAAGAGGTGATTGAGCCCTTCTTGGTAGAGGTAATCCTCTCCTCCAGCTCCCCAACCTCGGTAGCCAGTGTTGGCTGGTAGCCCACTGCCGAGGGCATGCGCCCCAGCAAAGCCGACACCTCCATACCGGCCAGGGTGTAGCGGTAGATATTGTCAATAAAGAGCAGCACATCCTGCCCTTCAACATCACGGAAATACTCCGCCATCGTCAGCCCGGTCAAGCCGATACGCAGGCGGACACCGGGAGGCTCATTCATCTGACCGAAAACAAGGACGGTCTTATCAATTACGCCCGATTCTTTCATCTCATACCACAGGTCGTTTCCCTCACGAGACCTCTCCCCGATACCGGCGAAAACGGAAAAGCCACCGTGCTCCGTGGCGATATTGCGGATAAGCTCCATAATAATAACCGTCTTGCCCACCCCCGCCCCGCCATAGGCACCTACCTTGCCCCCCTTGGTAAAGGGGGTAATCAGGTCAATGACCTTAAGCCCTGTCTCCAGCATCTCGGTGGTCGTCTCCTGCTCCTCAAAAGAAGGCGGGGTGCGGTGAATCGGCCAGTGTTCTTTGGCTTTGACCTCGCCCAGGTCATCCAGAGGCTCCCCGGCCACATTAAACAGCCGGCCCAGAGTCGCCCGGCCTACCGGGACGGACAGGGGTGCCCCGGTATCAACGGCTTCAGCCCCCCGCTGCAGTCCATCGGTCGGGGCCAGTGACAGGCACCTTACCCAATTATTGCCGATGTGCTCCTGTGCTTCAAGCACAATCTTGCCACCGTCCACCGGGATTTCAATGGCATTAAATAGCTCCGGCAGTTTATCGGGAGGGAACTCGATATCAACTACGGTACCGATTACCTGCACTACTTTACCCTTTGCCACGATAAGCCTCCTTTACTAAGCCAAAGCCGCCGCCCCGCCGGCAATGTCAAGAATTTCTTTGGTGATTGCCTCCTGGCGGGCTTTATTATAGGCCAAGGTTAAATCCTGAACCAGCTCGGTGGCATTGTCGGTGGCATTACGCATCGCCACCATCCGGGCTGATTGCTCGCTGGCAATAGCCTCCAGAATAGCGTGATACACCTGCATCTCGACAAAGCGCGGTAAAAGCTCACCCAGCACCTCACCGGGGCCTGGTTCATATATGTACTCCACATTCCCCCCGGTGAGTACCGCCTCCGGCTCGACGGGGAGTAATGGCTGCAGAACTGCCTTCTGGGTCATGGTGGACACAAACTGGGTATAAGCTAAATAGACCAGGTCAATGGTCTCTTTCTGATACTCCTCAATAATGATATGGGAGATGGGCAGGGTATCAAGCAGGCTGGGCCAGTCACCGATTTGACTGAACTCGGCGTAAATCTCCTGCCCGTGGCGGCGCATAAAATCCCACCCCTTGCGCCCCACGGTAATAATACTGACCGGCACCTTCTGCTCCAAAATAAAGCCGGCTGTTTTCCGATTTATATTGGCATTCAGCCCCCCGCACAGACCGCGGTCAGGGGCGATATGCACTATGGCTATTTTATTTACTTCCCGGCGCTGCAACAGGGGGTGCAATACCCCCTCTTCCTGGGGCAAAGCGGCCAGGTCACTGATTACCTGCCGTATCTTCTCGGCATAGGGGCGCCCCGCCAGACCACGCTCCTGGGCTCGTCTCATCTTCAGGGTGGCAATCATCTCCATCGCCCGGGTAATCTTGGCGGTGCTCTGAACGCCGCGAATACGGCGGCGAATTAGGCGAATGTTAGCCAAATTTCAACCTCACTCAGCAAAGCTCTTCTTAAACTGCTCAATGGCTTTCTTGAGCACTTCTCCGGTTTTATCGCTAATCTCTTTTTCCTCGACAATTTTCTGGGCTATCTCGGCGTGTTTTTCAGCCATAAATTCGTGGAATTTGGACTCAAACAAAGCCACTTTATCCACGGCAATATCGTCCAGATAACCGTTAATCACGGCATAGAGAATTATAACCTGCTTTTCCACCGGCATCGGCGTATACTGAAGCTGCTTCAGCACCTCGGTAATACGCTGACCACGCTCCAACTGGGCTCTGGTGGTCTTGTCCAGCTCAGCCGTGCCGAACTGGGCAAAGGCAGCCAGCTCCCGGTATTGAGAAAGCTCCAGTCTAAGCTTAGCGGCTACCTGCTTCATCGCTTTAATCTGGGCGCTACTGCCCACCCGGGATACGGATATACCAACGTTCAAGGCCGGCCTCTGACCGGCATTGAACAGGTCTGTTTCCAGATAAATCTGACCATCGGTAATGGAGATAACATTGGTCGGAATATAGGCGGAAACATCACCCGCCTGGGTTTCAATGATAGGCAGGGCGGTAAGCGAACCGCCGCCGTGTTCCGGAGCATACTTGGCTGCCCTCTCCAGAAGACGGCTGTGCAGATAGAAAACATCACCGGGATAGGCCTCCCGCCCCGGCGGACGGTGCAGCAGCAGTGACAGCTGCCGGTATGCCCAGGCATGCTTGGAAAGGTCATCATAGATAACCAGGGCGTCTTTGCCCTGTTCCATAAACTCCTCACCCATGGCACAACCGGCGTAGGGGGCCAGATACTGCAGGGCGACCGAATCAGAGGCATTGGCCACCACCACAATAGTGTGCTCCAGCGCCCCATACTCTTCCAGGGTAGCCACCACGCGGGCCACTTTGGACACCTTCTGCCCAATGGCAACATAGATGCAGACCAAATCCCCACCCTTCTGATTGATGATGGTATCAAGGGCAATAGCCGTCTTGCCGGTAGAGCGGTCGCCGATAATCAGTTCCCGCTGCCCCCGACCGATGGGAATCATGCTGTCTATTGCCTTAATACCGGTCTGCACCGGGGTATCCACTTTTTTGCGCACGGCGACATTAGGCGCAATCCGCTCTATGGGCAGGCTCTTTTTCGCCTTTATCGCCCCCTTGCCATCCACCGGTCTGCCCAGAGCGTCAACCACCCGACCGATGAGTGGCTCACCAACCGGCACCTCGGCGATGCGGCCGGTACAGCGTACCTCGTCTCCCTCCCTGATTTTGGTGTAGTCGCCCAGGACAACAGCGGCCACCCCCTCCTCCTCCAGGTTCAGGGCGATGCCCATAACATCATTGGGAAACTGCAGTAGCTCGTTATACTTAGCGCCGGACAGCCCGTAAATGCGGGCGATACCATCGCCAATCTCAAGCACACTACCCACCTCTACCATGGTTACCGCCATGCCGAATTGCTCAATCTGCTTTTTGATAACCGAAGTAATATCCTGTCCTCTGATGGTCACCGCACTTGCCTCCTTGCTAGCTTTGCCGGCTACCTTCTCGTCCCACTCAGCTCTCGCTTTAATGCCATTAGTTTGCTACGGGTGCTACCGTCAAGCAACTTGCCGCCAATTCTGGCGACAAAACCACCCACCACCCCCGAATCCACCTCGGGCTCAAGCACCAGCTTCTTGCCCACCATCGCCTCAAGGTGTCTGGTCAGCTTCAGCTTATCTTCCTTATCCAGCGGAACAGCGGTGGTAAGCTCGGCCCGCTCTATGCCGCGGTGGCTATCCACCAGCTTCTGATACTCACTGGCAATCGCACCAATTATGTCCAGCCTGCCTCTGGCCATCAAGAGATAGGCCAGATTCAGCACCAGGGGATTTAGCTCGCCCGCTACCGCGGAAAGCAGTTTAGCCTTCTCCTTAAAGGGGAACTTGGGGCTTTCCAGCGCGGCCGCCAGCGCGGTATCTTCAACCAGTCGGGCAAGCTTGGCCAGCTCAGCCTGCCACTGGTCTAATTCGTTTCTCTCTAGCGCAATCTCTAAAACGGCTTGAGCATAACGTTTAGCTCGTATTCCTCTCGCCAATCTCCCCTCCCCCGATAAACTATTTCTTCTTCAGGGTTTTGCCCTCTTTCAGCACCCCATCAATAAGCTCGCGGTGGGCTTTCTTATCCAGGGAACGGTCAATGACCTTCTCGGCGGCTTTTATGGTCAGGTCAGCAAACTCCCGGCGCAGTTCATCAACAGCGTCATTTCGTTCCCGCCGGATTTCACCGCGCGCCCTGGTGATGAGGGCTTCGGCATCCCCCTTTGCCTGCTGCTGTGCCTTCTGCCTGAGCTCTTCTCCGGCTCTGGCGGCCCGGGCGATCACGCCCTCCCCCTCTTTACCCGCCTGCTCAATCCGCTTCTTGGCCTCTTCCTCGGCTCGCTCCGCCTGCTCTTTGATATACTCGGTCTGTTCCATGCTCTCCTTCACCCGGCGCGAGCGCTCATCAAGCATCCTCATAATCGGCTTGTAGGCAACCAGATAGAGAAGACCAAACAGAATAATAAAGTTTACAATTTGCGCTATCAGTATCGGCAAATTGAACCCGAGTCCTTCCACGATACCCTCCCAATATCCAAATCAAACCTCTGGCTAAAAGCAATTAGCCCGTAGTAGAAAACTGCTGATTCTTCAAGCTAACATCAGAATGAATATCCAAGTAACCGCCGCCATCGCCACCATTACGCCGATAATGACAACCGCTGAAGCTATAACCACGATAAAAGTGGGAAGTTCCATATTATCCATTGTCTATCTCTCCCATCTTTGAAATCAACCTGTAATACTAGGCTATCATGGCAAGTATAATGGCTACAACCAAGGCATAGATGGCAACCGCCTCGGCGAAGGCGATAGCCAATATCATATTGGTCATTATCGCCCCCCGCGCCTCAGGGTTACGCCCTAACGCCTGCATAGCGCCATAGCCCAGAATACCAATGCCGATTCCTGGCCCCAGAGCACCTAAACCCATCGCCAGCCCCGCCGCTAACATCTTCATTACTTCTGCGTCCATTATCTACCCCCTTTAAGATTAAGATTAAGATAGTGTATATATTAATGCATTTCGGCTTCATGAGCTTCATGAGGAGTAATCGCCACGGTGAGAAACACCAGAGTCAGCCCGCCAAAGATAAGGGCCTGCACAAAGCCGACCAGTAGCTCAAGCCCGTAGAAGGGCAAGGCAAATATCCACGGGACAAGAAACATAGCTATCAGCAGCAGGATTTCCCCCGCCGTCATATTACCAAAGAGACGGAAGGTGAAGCTAACGATACGGATAAACTCGCTCAGCGCCTCCAGCATGCCCACAAAGATATCAATGGCTCCGGTGAACAACTTGCCCAGTCCGGCTTTAGGCTCGCCCTTAAACAGCTCCCGCATACCCTGCCCGAATTGTCCTACATTAAAGAATTTCCCCAGATAACGGAAACCCAGTGTCCTCAATCCGAAATACTCCACAAAGACAAAGGACATTAAAGCCAGAGCCAGGGGCATATTAATATCGGTATTGGCGCCTCTCAGCAAGTGTACATAATGTCCCTCCGGGTTAATAATTTCAATTGAGCCGAACCCGGGAATCAGACTCAGCCAGGCATTAAAGGCAACAAAGAGAAAGATGGTCGCCACCACCGGGAAGAAGCGGCGCCCGTTCTCCTCACCCGCCACTCCCCTACAGAAGTCATAAAGCCCGCCCAGCATAAACTCAAAGGCACTCTGCAGCCGGCCCGGTATAATCTTCATCCGCCGGCTAACGGCATAGCAAAACCCGACCAGAAAAATAATGGTAAACCAAGAGGCGATAACACTATTGGTAATCGGAAAGCCAAACAGGATGAAAGCTGTCTCGGGGGGGAGTTGAGGGGAAGGGCGGGTAACACTCAGCCAGGCGGGCAGCCCCAGGTCACCGAGCATACTTTTGCCCAAGGGACCACTGGCAAAGCCGATAGCAAAGAGGGCAAGGAAGCCAATAGAAACTACCGCCAAAACGGGGATTTTCCCCACCAGCCGGCCGTTTTTAGGCACTAGCTATTCTCCTTGTTCTGGTCACTATTAACTAGAGGCAGCAGCATGTGATACACGCCGTAAAAGGCGACCACTAACCCCAAAAATAAACCAGCGATTACCAGAATCGGCTCAGTATTCAGCTTTCCATCCAGCCAGTGACCGACAAATATCCCGAGCAAAATTGAACTGCCAATAAAAAAGCCCACACCGGCCAGCCTGAGCGCCACAGCCCACGTATCCATGCCCGCCCCTTCAGTTACTAAAAACCCTAGAATTATTCACTCTAGGGTTTTATTTTAACTCATAAGTAGGACTAATGAGTAACCTTACCATACCGATATCGCTTCAGAGCACCCGCACTCCTGAGCCAAAAGCGCTAAGATTTACGCTTGTCAAAGTCCTCTAGATCAAGGGTGTTAATAAACTCATAGAAAGCCGACATCCTTTTCATCTCTTCTTCGCTAACCGCTTTGCCTTTGCCTTTGCCTTCAGACATTTCCGCTTCATCCATAATCGGCTTGCCTGTTTCTTTATCCAGCAGGATGCCAGCCCTATCTAAAACTGACTCATCAGCATAGATGGGCGCTTCCACCCTTACCGCCAGCGCCAGTGCATCACTGGGGCGGGAGTCAATCTCAGTTTGCTCTCCCTCGGTATTTAAAATAATCTTGGCGTAGAAAGTATCATTCTTAAGGTCATTAACAATGATAGAATCAATGCCGGCCTTCAGGGTACCGATGACTGAGGTGAGCAAATCATGGGTCAGGGGGCGCGGCACATTAACGCCCTGAAGCTTGACCGCAATGGCGTCTGCCTCAGCCGGACCAATCCAGATGGGTAGATAGCGCTTGGGCGTGTTCTCATCTTCCCCCTCCTCCACCTTCTCCTTCAGGAGGACTACCCGCTGGTAATTCATCAGGCTGACTCGGATACTATCAATCGTCATCTCTTTCATATCGCTCATATTGCCAACCCCCCACTCGTAGCCAATTTTACTCTAAACTACAGTTACTGTCAACCAGATAATTTAGTGATTGACTACTTGTCAGCAGACCCGTATGGTATGTATAATACAGGTATAAATTTTTGACCTCGTTTGGGAAAGGAGGCCCCATTTTGAACAAGGGTCAAAAGGCTATCGTCTGGTTCAACGAGGTTACCAAAGACGATGTGCCTACTGTTGGCGGGAAAGGCGCCAATTTAGGCGAGATGTCCAGGGCAAATATTCCGGTACCCCCTGGCTTCATAGTCACCGCTAACGCCTACGCCGATTTCCTCAACCGGACCAAAATTGTCACTAAAATCAGGCAACTCTTAAAGCCGCTAGATTCCAATGACAGCAAAAAGCTCCAGCAGACGGCCGGTAAGATTAAACAGGTAATTCTGGACGCGCCGATGCCAGCGGAGCTAGCCAGCGAGATTAAAGAAGCCTATCGCAAAATGGGCAAGGGACTGGTTGCCGTCCGTTCTTCAGCCACCGCTGAAGACCTGCCCGAAGCCTCTTTCGCCGGTCAGCAAAGCACCTTCCTCAATATTGAAGGTGAGCAAGAGGTAGTAGCTGCGGTCCAGGGTTGCTGGGCATCCCTCTTTGAACCACGGACCATTTTCTATCGGGAGCAGCACGGCTTTGACCACTTTAAAGTACATATCGCCGTGCCCGTGCAGAAGATGGTGCAGTCGGAAGCCTCCGGGGTTATGTTCACTCTGGAACCGGTAACCAGCGACCAGACCAAGATTATTATTGAAGCCGTCTTCGGGCTTGGTGAAACTATTGTTGGTGGTGAGGTAACCCCTGACCTGTATATTATCGACAAAAAGGGGCTAAAAATTAGCAACAAGCAAGTCGGCACCCAGGAGTGGAAGCTAATCAAGAATCCAAAGCGGGACGGGGATAAGGCCAATATTCAGGCATCGATCCCTGCCTCAAGTCGAAGCAAACAAAAGATAACCGATAAGGACATACTACAACTGGCCAAGCTGGGGAAGCAGCTGGAAGAGCACTATAAATTCCCCCAGGATATTGAGTGGGCCAAAGAGAATAATGAGCTCTTCATTGTGCAGACTCGCCCAGTAACCACTATCAAAGAAGTGGCTGAGGTTGCCCCTGAAATTAAAGCCCCTACCCTCCTCACCGGGGTATCCGCCAGCCCGGGCATGGCTTCGGGACCAGTCAAGATAGTGCCTGAAGCCTCCCAAATAGACAAGGTAGGCCGCGGCGATATTCTGGTAGCCGAGATGACCACCCCCGATTTTGTACCCGCCATGAAACGAGCGGTGGCTATTGTCACCGACCGGGGTGGTAGAACCTCACACGCCGCTATTGTCAGCCGGGAACTGGGTATTCCCTGCATCGTCGGTAGCGGGGAGGCAACCCATAAGTTGAAAGACAGGCAGATAATCACCGTGGACGGCTCACGGGGCAAGGTCTACGACGGTAAGGTGGCCAAAGAAGCCACCGCTACCGTGGCCAATATTCTGAGAGAACAGATTAAGACCAAGACCAGGGTCTATGTCAATCTGGCTCAACCCGAGCTGGCCGAGACCGTAGCCGCGCGTAATGTTGACGGAGTGGGGCTGGCCCGAGCCGAGTTCATCATCGCCCAGATTGGCCAACACCCCGCCTACATGATAAGCCAGAACCGGGGCAGTGAGTTCACCGACAAACTGGCTGAGGGTATCACCGCCTTTGCCAAGGCTTTTAACCCGCGCCCGGTGGTCTACCGTACCACCGACTTCAAGACCAATGAATACCGGACACTCACCGGTGGCAAAAAGTTTGAGCCCCAAGAGGAGAACCCGATGCTCGGTTATCGCGGCTGCTCCCGCTACATCAGAGAGGTTGAGGTATTCAAGCTGGAGCTGGACGCTATCAAGAAGGTGAGGCAGAAATACAAGAACCTCTTTGTGATGCTGCCCTTCGTTAGAACCGTTGATGAGCTGGCCCGATGTAAAGAGATTATGGAAGCGGAGGGGCTCAAGCGCTCCGCTGAATTCAAGCTGTGGATGATGGCTGAGGTGCCGTCAAACATCATTATTATGGAGCAATTCCTTGAGGTCGGTATTGACGGCATATCAATCGGCTCCAACGACCTGACCCAGCTCACCCTCGGCATTGACCGGGATAGCCCCAAACTAGCTGAAGAATTTGATGAGCGCAATGATGCCGTGCTCAAGTCGCTGGAAAGGGCAATCAAGGTCACCAAGAGCATGGGAGTAACCTCCTCTATCTGCGGAGAGGCACCTTCGGTATACCCCGAACTTACCGAAAAACTGGTGGAGTGGGGTATAACCTCAGTGTCAATCAGCCCGGATATGATTGGTAAGACCAGAGAGATAATTGCCAAGGCAGAAGAGAGGTTGAGCATTAAGCCTTAATGATTGGCCGGCTTAATATCCGCCAGATGATTGAGGAGAGGGAGGAAGGCCTCTCCCCCTATGCCACCAAAAGCAGACTGTCGCGGGGCAGGTCAAAATACGAGGCGCCCTGCCCGGTACGCACTGAATTTCAGCGCGACCGGGACCGCATTATCCACAGCAAGGCTTTCCGCCGCCTAAAGCATAAGACACAGGTCTTCATTGCCCCACTGGGTGACCACTACGTCACCCGGCTCACCCATACCCTGGAGGTGTCTCAAATTGCCCGCACCATTGCCCGCGCCCTCAACCTGAATGAAGACCTTACCGAGGCAATTGCTCTGGGTCATGACCTGGGGCATACCCCCTTCGGCCATGTCGGCGAGGAAGTGCTCAATGAGCTCTATCCCGGCGGATTCAGGCACAACGAGCAGAGCCGGCGCGTGGTTGATATATTGGAAAAAGACGGCCAGGGTCTCAACCTGACATGGGAGGTGAGGGACGGCATTGCCCACCACTCCAAGACCAGAGAAGACATCCTGAGCAAAGACTCAACCCTGCCCGACACCCTGGAGGGGCAGGTGTGCCGGCTTGCCGATGTCATCGCCTATATCAACCATGATATCGGCGACGCGATAAGAGCGGGCGTAATCAGCGATAGCGAGCTGCCCGTTGAGCCGATTCAGTTACTGGGGCACACCCACTCCCAGCGCATCAATACCATGGTCAGCGATGTTATCGAGTTTTCCTGGTCAGCCAGTGGTAATATCCCCAGCGAGACGCCCAAAATAGGCATGAGTGGGCCAGTCCTGAAGATGACCAACAAGCTGCGCGATTTTCTCTTTGAACGGGTGTATAATGTGCGCTCCGCCCAGCAGGAATCAGAAAGAGCCAGAGAGGTGTTACGCCGGCTATACCACTACTTCAACCAGCATGAAGACAAACTGCCCCCGGAATACCAGCTGGGCGACGCTGACACCCAGCGGCGGGTGGTGGACTACATCGCCGGTATGACCGACCAGTATGCGCTGAGGATGGCGGAGGAGCTATCTTTAACCAAGAGCAGGGCAAAATGAGCGTAATTGATGAGGTCAAACAAAAAATTGACATCGTTGATGTCGCCAGCCAGTACACCAAGTTAATCAAGGCGGGGCGTAACTTCAGGGGGCTCTGCCCCCTGCACAGTGAGAAAGACCCGTCTTTCTTCGTCTATCCTGAGCAGCAGAGCTGGCACTGCTTCGGCGCCTGCAACACCGGGGGCGATGCTTTTTCGCTGGTTATGAAGAAGCAGGGCATTAGCTTCGGTGAAGCGCTGCAGCTTCTCGCCCAGAAGGCGGGAGTAACTCTTCCCACCCGGGCCGAAGCCGAGGGAGGCAAGAAGCCGAAACTCTACCAGATTAATCAGGCGGCCGCCGAATACTTCTATAATTTACTGATCAGCTCACCAACCGCCGAAAAGGTGCGTAACTATGTAGCCCGCCGCGGCCTATCCCTGAAAACAGTCGCCGATTTTCAGCTGGGCTTCAGCCCGAATAGCTGGGAAGCCTTAAAGCAGCACCTGGTGGAGACGGGTTACAGCGAAGATGACCTGCTTGAAGCCGGCCTGATCGTGGAAAGCGAGGACAAGAAAAGGCATGACCGGTTCCGCAACCGGCTGATGTTCCCCATACATGACAGCCGGGGACATACCGTCGGTTTCGGGGCGAGGGCACTGGATGACTCCATGCCCAAATACCTGAATTCGCCGCAGACGCCCGTCTTTGATAAAAGCTCGGTCCTCTACGCCGTAGATTTAGCCCTGCCCGCAATCAGGCAGCAGGAGATGGCGGTAATTATGGAGGGCTACATGGATGTTATCACCGCCCACCAGAATGGCTTCAGCAATGTGGTCGCCTCAATGGGGACGGCGGTAACCGAAAGGCAGATTAACACTCTAAGAAAACTAACCAAAAATATGATTTTTGTACTTGATGCTGACGTTGCTGGTAAAGAAGCCATGGAACGGGTACGAAGAACATCAACAGAGACTTTTGATAAGGACACTATATCCATTCCTTATCGAGATCCTAATATACCTCTAGAAAAACAACCCCCTCTTGACGAAAAACAGGCTCGCCGAGACCAGATGTATCAAGAGATACTTACACATGCAGGCGTTCCTGACATTGAGATAAAGGTCCTTGTTCTACCTCCGGATAAAGACCCGGATGATGTGATTAAAGAAGACCCGCAGAACTGGCCGAAACTGCTGGCAGAGGCTCAGCCCGTGGTTGATTACACCTTTGACGTGTTCACCGCCGACCTGGACCTGACCACCGCCAAAGATATATCCCTAGCCACTGATAGGCTTTTCCCGGTAATATATGAGATAAAAGACGATATACGCCGAGCCCACTACTTGCAGAAGCTGGCTAAAATACTCAAAACAGATATTCACAAAATAGAAAGTTCATTCGCCGCCTATAAGGTTGGAAAACGCAGAGTCATAGTGCCAAGGCCGGAAGCGGTAGCCCCTGCCTTCCGTCCTACCCTGGCCGAGCCCGTTGAGGAATACTGCCTGGCTCTGCTGCTCCAGCACCCGGAGCTTAAGGAGCAGTGCGGCGAGCTTCTGCCGGAATATTTTGCCGATACGGCCAACCGCGAGGTCTTCCTTGCCTATACCAGAACCAAGGATGTAAAATTAATTAACAGAAAGCTGGATAGCGCTTTTCACGAGTATATTGATTACTTGATGGGAAAAGAAGCGCCCGCAAACAAACTAGAGCTGAGATTAGCTGACTATGCGTTGCGTTTACGAGAAACACATCTTCGCAGTTTACAGGACAAGAATACCGAAGCGCTAGTCTTAGCCCGTGAGTCGGGCGGTTCAGCAGCCGAGCTAGCCAAGCTTGAGGAGCAGGGAACAAAAATAGGTGACGAGTTAAAAGAGGCATTTGCTCAACAGCGTCAGCCAAGACCGGGGAGCAAAGGGGGGTTGAGAGATGGAGTTGGAAAGTAGAGATGACTATACCGGCTTCGTGCCTCCACATGACACTGAAGAGGAGGAAGAGGCATCCCCACCAAAGGACCTAGATAACGGCCTGGAACATCCCGCTGCCGAGATGGAGGTGCCCGCCGAAGCTGACGAGCAAGAGGTAGTCGATGACCCGGTTCACATGTACCTTCATGAAATTGGCAAAGTGCGCTTGCTCACCGCTGAGAATGAGAAAGACCTGGCCAAAAAGATGGAGAGGGGCAACCGCATCAAGGACATCAAGCAGGACTTCCAGCAGAAAAACGGCCGGGAGCCTTCGGCAACCGAAGTAATACTGGCCATACTCAAGGAGATAGGACAGGCGTCTTCTATTATTCGCCGCCTCCGCGGGCAGCTCGGCTTGAGTTCAACCACCAACTTCAAGGACAGCATTCTTAATCCGGAACTAAAAGATAGCCTTACTGATGAGATAGACCCGCAGCTAATCCAGAATATTGCCCAGCAGATAAATAAGCCGACGCCGGCAACCGAACTGCTGCTCATTAGCCTCTCGGTAAATATCAACCTGATGCCAGAGGAAGTCCTTAACATCATCGGTGATAATACCTCCCTGAACAAGATAGAAGCGCTCGCCAGCGACGATGCCTTCGCCAAATCGGCCCAGTCCTTTGAGAAGCAGTTTAAAGCTTACCTGGACCAGGTTGAGCAGGAAGCGGAAAAGTCAGAGAAGCACCTCACTGAAGCCAACCTGCGTCTCGTCGTCAGCGTCGCCAAGAAACATGTCGGGCGGGGGATGTCCCTTCTTGACCTGGCCCAGGAAGGCAACATCGGTCTAATCAGGGCGGTACAGAAATTCGACTACCGCCGCGGCTATAAATTCAGCACCTATGCCACCTGGTGGATTCGCCAGGCAATTACCCGGGCTATCGCCGACCAGGCCCGAACTATCCGCATCCCGGTTCATATGGTCGAGACGATTAACCGTCTGCTCAAGGTAAGCCGCCGCCTGGCCCAGGAATACGGGCGGGAACCTACCGCTGATGAAATCGGTAAGGGCATCGAAATAACACCGGAAAAGGTGAGGGAAATCGTCAAGGTAGCCCAGCTCCCCATCTCACTGGAGTCACCAATCGGTGAGGAGGAAGATAGCCACCTCAGCGACTTCATTGAGGACCGCAATGCCCTGCCCCCGGTTGATGCCGCCTCCAAGCAATTATTAAAGGAGCAGATTGACGAGGTGCTCTCCACCCTCACCCCCCGCGAGCGGCGGGTGCTCCGGCTCAGATTCGGTCTGGAAGATGGGCGGAGCCGCACCCTGGAGGAAGTGGGCAAGGAATTTGATGTCACCCGGGAGCGAATCCGCCAGATTGAAGCCAAGGCACTGCGCAAGCTGCGCCACCCCAGCCGCAGCCGCAAGCTAAGAGACTACCTGGACTAAATCAGGTAAAGTCAGCGTGTTACAGAGGGGCAAAGCCCCTCTTTTTTATTTAATATGCTAAAATGTGGGTAGTAAATTTGGTCATCCGGAGCTTTTGAGTGATTCCCCTCAAGCTAAAAATGCGCAATTTCATGTGCTACCGGGATAACGTCCCCCCGCTCCACTTTGATGGCATCCATACCGCCTGCATCGCCGGCGACAACGGCAACGGCAAGTCCGCCCTGATTGACGCCATGACCTGGGCGCTCTGGGGTAAAGCCAGAGCCAAGAGCGATGACGACCTTATCTCTTTAGGGCAGACCGAAATGGAGGTGGAGTTTGACTTTGCCGTCAGCGAGCAACACTACCGCATCATCCGCAAGCGCGCCAAGCCCAGGCGCCGAAGCAGTCCCGGGCAGACTATCTTGGAGTTTCAGGTAGCCAGTGGTGACGGCTACAAAGTAATTTCCGGTGACAGCATCAGCCATACCCAGCAGAAAATAATTGATGTCCTCCATATGGACTACCCCACCTTTATTAACAGCGCCCTGCTTCTGCAGGGAAGGGCTGACGAGTTCACCGTCAAGCGTCCCGTGGAGCGCAAGCAGGTGCTGGCTGATATACTGGGGCTTTCTCTTTATGACGAGCTGGAATCAAGGGCGAAAGAGCTGGCCAAAGGGCAGGAAACGGAAATAGGGCAGCTGGAGAGCACTATCCAGGACATCAATGACGAGCTGGCCCTGAAGCCGGCCTATGAAGCCGAGCTGACACAGGCGCAGGGCGAGCTTACCCGTCTGGAAAAAATAGCCGGCGAGAAAGAAGCCGGACTGAAGCAGCTGCGGCAGGAGAAAGAATCGCTGGAGAGAGTAAAGACGCAATTAAGTGAGCTGGAGGCACACATCACCAATACCCAGGAGAACCGGGGGCGCTGGGAGGAGCAGGCGAGCCAGCACCAGTCCCGCGTCCAGGAGTATGAACAGTTGATTGCCCAGCGCAACACTATTGAAGAGAATTACGCCCGCTTTGCCGAGACCAAAAAACTAAACGATGAGCTTGAGCAAAAGTTCCGGCTCTCGGTTAATCTGGAAAGGCAGCAGACGCAGCTGGACAGCAAGATAAGGGAGGCATCCCAGTCTCTGCTCACCGAACATACCCTCACTCGAAACAAAATCGCCGAGTTGGAAGCCAGTGTGCAAAAATTAGCCCAGCTCAAGCCGGAGTTACAGCAGGCACAGGCTGAGCTAAACCGGTTAGCCGGTGAAGATGAAGCCCTGAAACAGAAAAGGCAGCGAAGCCAGGAGTTAATCACCCGGGTTAATTACCTTGAGTCCAGTGTCAGGCGACTGGAACAGGAAATAAGCGAAATAAGCCAGAAGCTCGACACCCTGCTCGGCCAGAGTGAGGCCAACTGCCCGCTATGCGAGACCAGGCTGGGCGCCGACGGCTTGAAACTGATTGAGACCAAATACCAGGCGGATAAAGCGCAGAAAGCTGATTCTCTAGCCTCAAATCAGACCGAGCTGATGCAGGCCAGAGCTGAGCTGGCTAGCCTGGAAGGGGAAATAACCGACATGGAAACAAGGCTGAGCCAGGAAAAAAGCACTGTTCAGAACCGGGCGGCTGTTATCAGCCAGCAGCTTGCTGAAGTTGAAACGGCTAACCGCCAGCGGGACGAGGCCGGAAAGAGGCTGGCCGAAATCGAACAGCACCTGGCCCGGAAGGACTTCGCCCTCGCCGAGCAGGAGGCACTGACCGCGCTGGAAGGCGAGCTAGCCAGACTGGACTACAATTCCGAGCAGCACGAACAGATACGGCAACAGCTGGCCAGCCGGCAGCAGTACGAAGCACCGAAGCAAAAACTGGATGAAGCCGACCGGCTCATCAACCAGGAAAAAGAATTCATGGCTCGCGCCAAAGACGCCGTCACCGAACTGAGCCAGAGCCTGGAGCTAAGCCAGCAAAAAGCGCAGGCCCTGGCTAAAGAGCTGGAGCGCCTTCCCCAGCTGACCGGCGACCTGACCCAGGCTGAGGCAGAGCATGAGGCACTGGTCAGCCAGCAAAGGGAAGCCCAGGAAAGACTGGGGCAGGCAAAAGCCAGGCTGGAGCGATTAGCTGAGCTGGTGATTAAAAAGAAGGAGAAGGAGAAACTGCTCAGCAAGTCCTCAAGAGATGAGAAAATCTATCAGGAGCTCGCCCAGGCCCTGGGCAAGAGGGGGGTCCAGGCGCTGCTCATTGAAACGGCGCTCCCCGAAATTGAAATTGAAGCCAACCGGCTGCTGGGGCGCATGACCGATAATAGAATGAACGTCAAAATTGAAACCCAGCGGGAGACCAAGAAGGGGGATGTTATTGAAACCCTGGATATTAATATCGCTGACGAGCTGGGGACACGGAATTACGAAATGTTCAGCGGCGGTGAAGCCTTTCGTATTAACTTTGCCATCCGCATTGCCCTGTCCAAGCTGTTAGCCCGGCGGGCCGGGGCGCCACTGCCCATCTTAATCATCGATGAAGGCTTCGGCACCCAGGATAGCTCCGGCATTGAGAAGCTGAAAGAGGCGATAAATTCAATTCAGGATGACTTTGACCAGATACTGGTCGTTACTCATGTGGAGGAACTGAGAGACGCCTTCCCCAGCCGTATTGATGTCGTTAAAACTGCCGAAGGCTCGACTATCTCTATCGGCTAGAGACCGAGGTCGGCGGCAACGCCCTGCATTGCCTTCAGGCCGAGTTCAATAAACTCATCAAGCTCAAGCCCGAGCTCACTGCACTTGGCAATCTGCTCCCGGTGGGCTCCGGCGGCGAAGCTCTTCTCTTTGAATCTTTTGCCGACCGATTTAGCCTCAAGATTAGCCAGTTTTTTATCGGGGCGAACCAGAGTCGCCGCCGTAATCAAGCCGGTAAGCGGGTCAGCGCAAAACAGCGCCTTGTCCAGTTTGCTGGTCTGGGCAACGCCGTGCATCTCATTGTGGCACAGGATAGCGTGAGCCATTGCCTCACTTGCCCCCATCTCCCGCACCAGGTCAGCGCCCAGCTTACTGTGGCTGCTCATATCCCCTTCGGTGAGCTCCACATCAATATCGTGGAGAAGACCGGTAAGCCCCCACTCCTCCTCATCCTCACCCAAATGCCGGGCCAGGGCACGCATAATCGCCTCGGTAGCCAGCATATGCTTGACCAGATTCTCGTTCTCTACGTTGGCTTTAACTGAATCGACGGCTTCTTCTCGAGTCATTTTTCTTCCCCTAGCATAGCAGACTGCGGCTGACCCGTCAAAGCATAATCGGCACCTTTTTCTAACATTCTGACCAGATACTGCCCGGTGGCTGATTTTTTCTTCTTGGCAATCTCCTCGGGGGTGCCGGTAGCCACGATATAGCCTCCCCGGTCACCGGCCCCGGGGCCAAGGTCAACGATATAATCGGCATTTTTAATCACGTCAAGGTGATGCTCAATGACCACCACCGTATTGCCGGCATCAACCAGACGCTGCAGCACTCTCAGCAGGGCGGCCACATCCTCAAAGGCGAGGCCGGTGGTCGGCTCATCGAGAATATAAAGCGTTCGGCCCGTAGAGCGCCGTGACAGCTCGGTAGCCAGCTTGACCCGCTGCGCTTCACCGCCAGAGAGGGTGGGTGCCGGCTGGCCGAGGTGAATATAACCCAGCCCCACATCCCTTAAAGTTTCCAGCTTGCCCCTTACCCGGGGGAAGTGCTCAAAGAAAGCCAGGGCCTGCTCCACAGTCATATCCAGCACCTCGGCAATGTTCTTCCCCTTGAATCTAATCTCCAGAGCCTCACGGTTATAGCGC
>CAZMTT010000023.1:0-17302 GCA_964569555.1 uncultured Dehalococcoidales bacterium
GAATAATCTCTTTTCCTCGGGGTACTGAGATGTTTCACTTCCCCCGCTTACCTCCACCCAGCCTATGTGTTCAGCTGGGGGTGCTCAGGTTTTACCTGAGCGGGTTGCCCCATTCGGGAATCCCCGGCTAGGCTTGCTTGACAGCTCGCCGAGGCTTATCGCAGTCTAGCCACGCCCTTCATCGGCCCTTGATACCAAGGCATCCACCATGTGCCCTTACCCGCTTGACCTGCTTCAGGCTTGACATTAGGCTTTATTCAATTGTTAAGGTACAAGACATAAAAAAGTGGCTTGGCGACTAATCACCAAGCCACTCGCTTGGTTGCTAATCACCTTTGTTTCAGGTTATGTCTCCATGCTTACCATCGTAGTGTATAGTAGCATAATCCAAAATCTTTGTCAACAATAAAGTAGCCATCTTTTTCGTCTGACCTGGCAAAATTTTGGGGGTGGCTATTTTATCAGCGGCGGCAGTCTTTGGGTAGGCGAAACTGGCGGGAAAGACGCCGTAAATGGCTATTAAGTGGGGTGACAAAGGTAGCTGTTGCCCAGATTGCCCTAATCAGGACTTGACGGCTATTAATAGCCAGTTGTTATACTGGGCTATGCTTGAGGGTAAGTGCCCGAAGTGCGGTGTCCATTACACCGGTTGGGCGTTACGCAATCCGAGATATCAAAGCTGCACCTACTGCGGCGCAGCACTTGAAATAACCGAGAATGGCCAAAAGGTTTCCCCTGGTTACTCACCGTTTACGGCTGAGGAATACCGTATTAATCAGCCCGGCAGTGCCCCTCCCGTCCCCCAGAAAGAGAAAGAGGACGTATCGCCGGACAAACCGGCCTGAAGCTGAAATTTAGCCAGACCAGCGCTCTATTTCAGTGAGTTGGCTGTCTTCTCCGTCCAATTGCCAACCAAGGGTAGCTTAAACTTTTCGCCCTGATAGGCCCTTATCATCAGGATTACGCACAGTATAAGCCAAAGAACTAATATTAGAAGGTAGAGCACAACAACAATAATCGGTCCAATAATCGGCATCCAGCCGAAGATCCAACTAAGGACGATAGCGACGATGGTAAGGATACCGGAGGTATAGATTGACTGTATGGCGTGGAAGCGGACAAAGTTGCTTTGCCTCTCAATCAGGATAAAGACCAGCCCGCTCACCCAGCCTACGACATAACAGAGTAGCCCGGCAATGTTTGCTTCCAGTCCGGTGGAAGATTTCTCCATATAAATGCCTCCTTAATAAATATAATGTATGGTCGCCAGACCAGTGCTAGCCGATTTTTTCCATATCCTCCCCGCAGCAGACAAGGGTACCACCACCCGCCTTGGTTACGGTTACTTCGTTGCCGCAGATATTGCAGCGATACTTTTCACCAACCTTTTTCACCGCCATTTCCCTTCTCCTTTCCCTTAAATTATAGTTAATGTAGCGGTTAGTCCACGCCGTTGTCAAGATAAATGAGCCTCAATTCTGGTGTGGTACAATATAAGTATGGGGACTATTAATTATAAAAGGGTCATCATAACTACAACTATTGGGGTAATTGGTCTTGTTCCAATGATGGTTTATACTGAGCCTATGGAAAATGAAATGGACTTAACTACAGTAGTTACCGAGTATTTCGTGATGTCGGATTACAATAAAGCTATTCTGCCCCAAGCAGTGTTTAATACCGCATCGACTTCAAACAATATCGGCACACTATCAATTATCTAACCGTCTTGATTAAAGATTTTATCACCCAAAGGATCTGCGCAGGTAGCTTGAGATGAAACTAATCAGCGCCTGTTTACTGGGTGTAAAGTGCGCCTGGAGCGGTGATGAGCGCTATCAGGACGGGCGGGCTTTTGAGCTTGCCCGGCGGGAGAGCCTGGTCCCGGTCTGCCCGGAGCAGCTGGGCGGGCTGGCCACACCCCGCCCGCCCCAGGAAATTCAGGGTGGTGGCGGGGGGGATGTCCTTGACGGCAAGTGCCGGGTGTTGAACAAAGAGGGGGTGGATGTTACCGGGGAGTTTATTAACGGGGCGGGAGAGACACTGAAAATTGCCCGGCAGTTAAATATCAGGGAGTTTATCGGCAAGGCGAGGAGCCCGTCCTGCGGCTGTGGTCAAATATACGATGGCTCATTTTCGGAAAAGCTGGTCTCCGGTGACGGAGTGACCACGGCACTGCTGAAAAGAAACGGCATTAAGGTAATCAATATAGAGGATTTAGCAACACAAGGTAGAAGTTTCTAGTCCGCTTTGACCAGTATCTTTGTTTCTTTATGGTACCCGTATTCCACCAGCACCTGGCTGGTGTCGGCGTCAGAATATCGGGCGGTGAGCCGGGCGGCGAGTTCAATCGCCTCTTTATCTTTAGTTCCTTCCAGAACCGTTATCGGGCTGCCACAGTCGGGCACCTCAAAGATATAGTCTTCAGGGCTTTTTAGCTCCAGCAGGGCGTTGTTTTCGGCTTCATTGCGGCCGACGATAATCCGGGCCGAAGAAAGATAGAAGTGCCGGCCTGTTTTCAGCAGCTGAATATCCCGTTTGGTTATTTTTGCCTGGCGGTTAAACAGGTCCTTGAGCCTGAGGGAAAATTGTCTATCGGTCAGGAGGCAGCCCCCGGCCGGGGTGTGGTAGCCCTCAATGCCGGATTCCCGGGCAAGGGCCAGCTGGGGTTTGCGGCTCTTGCCGCTTATATCGAGAAGGCGGCCCCGGTCCACCCAGCCTTCGTGCTCCGGCACTGTCTCCGGCAGTAGCCTTGCCGAAAGCGGTCGCAACACCAGCCCCTCCACCCCCGCTTCTTTTTCCTCATGTTTCAGGACCTGCTTATACTGGCTCATCGACCTCTGCCCCAGGACCTCGCCGGTGATGATAAAAGCCGCACCCAGCTTATCGGCCTGTCTCTTTGCCTCTTTCAGCATATAGACCCGGCAGTCGATGCAGGGGTTCATATTCTTGCCGTAGCCGTGCTTGGGATTTCGGATGAGTTCCAGGTAGTCTTCACCGGCTTCAATTTTGAGCAGGGGAATACCGAGCTGCTCGGCGACCTGGTCGGCGTAGGCCTTTTTATCGCTTAAGACGGGCAAATCAAGGTTCAGCGCCACTACTTCGATGCCCTGCTCCAGAACCAGCTTGATGGCAAGCGTTGAGTCCAGGCCACCGGATAACAGTGCCAGTGCCTTCATGTTAACGCCGACTTTCTCTCCCCCAGTGTTTCCAGCAGCTGGTGGTAGGAATCGGCGAAGGCTTTGACGCCGTCTTTCAGCAGCTGTTCGGTGATGGCATCCAAGTCTATGCCAACTCTCTTCAGGTCAGCCAGCACCTTTTCGGCTTCAGCCAGTCCCTCGTCCACCGTCCGGCGTACCTTGCCGTGGTCAAGGAAGGCGTCTATCGTCTCCAGGGGTGTGGTATTGACCGTGTCGGCGCCAATAAGCCCGTCCACGTATTTGGTATCGGGGTAGGCTGGGTTCTTGGTTCTGGTGCTCCCCCAGAGGACGCGCTGGAGGCGGGCACCACGCTGGCGCTGGGCGGCGAATTCTTTGCCGTAGAATATTTCCCGAAAGCGGCGGTAGACCAGCTTGGAGTTGGCAATGGCGGCGGTGCCGTGCAGAGCCAGTGCCTCTTTGGTGCCGATTTTGTCCAGCTCTCTATCGGCATAGGTATCAATCCGGCTGACAAAGAAAGAAGCCACCGAAGTTACCCGCTCCGGGTTCGGGTTGCGGGCTATGCCCCGGATATAGGCACGGGAAATGGCTTCATAGTTCTTTAGCGAAAACAGGAGGGTGACATTGATGTTAATTCCCGCGCCGGTCATGGCCTCAATGACCGGTATGCCGGCTGGTGTCGCCGGGACTTTTACCATCAGATTGGGGCGGTCCACCAGCTGCCAGAGGCGTCTTACCTCGGCGATGGTGGCTTCGGTGTCGTCGGCAAGCTCCGGGGAGGGCTCCAGACTGACCATGCCGTCAATTCCGTTAGAGGCGTCATAGACGGGGCGCAGTATGTCGGTTGCCATCTGGATATCCTCTATGCTCAAGCGGTCGTAGATGGCGCTGGCATCGGCATCAGGCTCGGATTTTAGCATCGCCCTTATGGCCGCATCGTAGTCCTGGCTCTGGGCAATGGCTTTATGAAAGATGGTCGGGTTGCTGGTTATCCCCCGCACCCCCTCTTCAATCAGTTGCCCGAGCTGACCGCTGGTAATCAATTTGCGCTGGATGAAGTCAAGCCATATTGACTGCCCCAGCTTCTGGATGTCTTTCAGATGGTGCATTTTGCCTCCCTTGTACTATACTTCAAAGATTATCCCCTCCGGGGATGCCTTCCCGTCTAGGGCGGCTATCTCTCCGGCAGTGAGCAGTTTCTGGCGTGATATACCCACCAGGGCAGCGGCTTGCTCCACAATATGAGCCCAGGTGCAGCGGTTGACGAAGAGCAGCCCCGGCGGGGTCAGTGTGCCTCCCTGGACGATGAAGCCGAGGGCAGCCGTATCGCGCCCGGTGTTAAGCGGCTGGAGGACACCCAGCATCACCTCCGGTCTGGTGTGGGTGACGAATATGCGGGGCAGGACGGAATCAGGGTAGAGTTCCTGCCTGATTTCGCTGGCGGTGGCGTGAGCCTGCTCGCCGCGGCTGCGGGGGGGCCGAAATCGCCCCGGCTCCAGCATATAGACTACCGAGTGGGGGACATTATGCTCACCAAGCCGGGCGGAGGCTTTTAACACCTCTTCCAGCTGGTAGGCACCGATGGCGGTCAGTATCAGCCGTGACTCTTTGATATTATGCCCCGCCCAGTCCAGGCGCAGGGCGCCCTGTGCTATAAGGCGGGTCGCTTCTTCTAAGTTGAACAGGTCAGCAACGGTCTCGTATTTCGGAATCACCAGTGTCCAGACCTGCCCGTGTGTCTGGTAGAGCTGGCGCATCACCACGGCGGCGGTGTTGTAGTCGGCAATAAACATTACCCGTGAGACATCGGCTACCTCGCCCAGCATTGACTCCGCCATCGCCGGGTCCTGATGGGACTGCTCGTTCTTGGCGTTCTCCCAGGTATGTGAGGTGAGCACCAGCGGTATCGACAGCCAGCCGGGACGGTAGCTGCCCATTTCGTTGCAGTGGTTGGCAAAGATTATCTCCTGACGCATCACCCCCTGCATTTTGGTGCCGAATGCCTCATAGGTAGCAATGAGGTTGATACCCCCCTTGTTAGCCAGGGCCGCGGCGGCGATGGCTTCCTCGTTGAGGGCAGTGATGACGCCACCGTGCACGTCCTCGGGAATGCCGGCTTCGGGGGCGGTCACCCGGAACTTGAGCGCTTCCAGGGTGCGGGTAAGCCTATTTGAGCGCATTTCATCGGGGTTGCCTGCTCTGGGGCGGAGGTGGGGGTTAGCCTGGACGGTGGCTAAAAACACTTTATCCACGGCATACATCGGGGCCGTCCGCGCCCACTTTGCCCGGTCGCGCCGGTCTCTGGGCACGGGGCGGGGTTTGATTTCGGGTACTTTGCTCAGGCTCACCTCGCGTCTGGCCAGGGGGTGGTCTCGCTCCCGGGGGCGGCCGGAGTCGGGGTGGTGCTGGAAGTTATCAATGCCTTGCTTTAGCTCGGGCAGGGGCACCCAGAGACGGCGGGCACTCTCATTAAAGTTGTGGGCGGCTTCACTATCAAAGTGGGGATTGGCCTGAAGGGGCAGGTTGTGGGCCAGGTTGGTCCCCTCGCCGTAAAAGCCGGCTCCCTTGGGGGCAACGGCAATACCATAGGGCAGGCGCACCGGGTATGCTTCCCCCTTGGTGCGCACCGCCTTGGCGGCCGCTTCCAGGCGTGATTCCATCTCAAAGATAGCCCAGGCGAAGGCGGCCGGGTCCCGGCCGTCAAAAACAATGGGGTCAAAGCTGTTGAGCTTCAGGTGCTCCACGAACCAGTTAACCCCGCCTTCCTGGGACAGGGTGGTGCGCTGGTCAATACGGCGCCCGTTGTTAATCATTATCGGCGTGACCAGGCCGCAATCTTTAGCCCGCCACCAGCGGGGTGCCCAGTCACTCCCCCTCTGCTCCTCAAAAGCGCCGTCGCTCAGGAAAGCGACCAGTCTCTCCCCGGGCAGGGGCATATGGATATACTCCAGCTCAACGAAACCGAGATACCCCGCCTCCGCCATGCCACCGGCGGTATGGGCGTTGACGTGGCTGCCCAGCGGTGAGTCCTGCTTTCCCGCCGAGTTTAACCGGTAAGAGTAGAAGTCGCCGACATAGCGGCTGAGCCCCTCATCGGTGAGGGAGTAGCGCTCGGCATGGGCCGGTGTCATGTTGTCCAGCAGCAGATTTACCGTGTCAATGGCAGCGACACAGTGTCCCTGCCCCATTATCCAGGAGCGGGTGATACCGGTGAGGGCGTTAATTGCCATATAGCCGGCATAGGCCGGCACCATGTTCAGGGTGCCCCCGGTATGCCCCTCCGGTCTGGGCTTGAAGTCTTCTGTGCCCAGGTCGCGACCGTCAAGATAGACATTCCGGGCATAGGTCTCATGCACGGTGAGCCACATGGCGGCGCTGGCTACCCGGTCGGCAGCATAGAGCACCTCAAACAGGGGAACGCCGTCACCCGTCACCCCTTCGGCAGTCAGAAATTCAGCCATGGCAAAGACGCGGGCCTGCGTTTCCAGGGAATGCCGGATGGGGCCATAACCAGCTGCCCAGCGGTCGGCAGGGCGGTTGCGCTGGCGGTAGAGCCTTACCCGCTCTTCGGTGCGAATCTTATCCCGCTCACTGTCTCTGGTCATTTTGCCCCTCCTTATCCTCTATGCTAGCTTTGTTACTTAGGCTTTTTTAAAAGGGAAGAAGTATCCCGGGCGATGATAAGCGCCTCATCTACCGGGATGACATAGGCGTGAATTCGGGCATCATCGGTGCTGATGCGGCCTTCACTGCCTACGGTGGCTTTATTGCGCGCTTTATCCAGTTTCAGGCCCAGCCAGTCCATACCAGATAAGACACGCTGGCGCACCTCGGGGGCGTTCTCACCGATACCGCCACCGAAGATAACGGCGTCAGCCCCATCAAGAGTGGCTAGATAGGCGCCGATGTACTTCTTTAACCGGTAGCAGAACATATCTATGGCCAGACGGGCCATTTTATCTCCCTTATCCTCGGCATCGAGCAGTTCCCGCATATCCCGGGAGCGTCCCGATACCCCCAGCAGCCCCGATTTGGTGTTGAGCCAGCCTTCAGCGGTTTCCACATCCACCCCCTCTCGCTGGGCCAGAAAGCTGGCCAGAGTGGGGTCAACATCGCCGGAGCGGCTGCCCATCATCAGCCCTTCCAGGGGGGTGAAGCCCATTGAGGTATCCACCGAATGCCCGTCGGCTATCGCCGTTGCCGAGCAGCCATTACCCAACTGGAGGGTAATGAGCTTGGTTTGCTTTAGTGGGGTGTTGGTGATGGCGGCGTAGCGCTCCATCATGTAGCGGTGGGCCAAGCCGTGAAAGCCGTAGCGGCGGATATGGTGCTTATCAGCCAGCGCCGGCGGGATAGCATAGCGACGGGCTGGTTCGGGCAGGGTGTGGTGAAAGGCGGTATCAAAGACGGCTACCATGGGTATCTTTGCCCCCAGCCGCTCCCGCACCGCCCGGATGGCGCTGAGCGAGGGCTGGTTGTGCAGGGGCGCCAGCTCGCTGGAGTCCGCAATGGCATTGATAACCGGCTCATCAATCAGCACCGGCTGGCTGAACTTGTCGCCGCCGTGTATTACCCGGTGACCAACGGCGTCAAGCCCGTTATCTAAGAGCCGGCTGGAGGCAAGCCAGTCAAGCACCAGACGGCTGGCCTGGCCGTGGTCGGGTACGGCTCTGGTTTCCCTTAATTCCTGTTTTGCCCTGAATTTGATGTTGGCACGCCCGCCAATCTTATCAACGATACCACCGGCGAGCCGTTGTTCTTTAACGGAAGCCTCTTTAGTCTGCAGCGCCAAGAGTTCGAACTTCAGCGTCGAGCTTCCGCAGTTAATCACCAGAATTTTCATTTGCCCTGTCTTTGCTCAATAGCCAGCAGCTTCTTTAGCCGGCGGCGATGCCTTGGCTCGTCGCTGAAGCGTGCTTTGAGAAAGGTGGTGGCCAGTTCGGCAGCCAGTTCCGGGCCGATGACCCTTGCCCCCAGGCAGAGGACGTTCATGTCGTCGTGCTCCACTCCCTGGTGGGCGGAGTAGGTGTCATGGCAGAGGCAGGCCCGGATAACGGGCACTTTGTTGGCTACGATGCAGGCACCGACACCGCTGCCGCAGACCAGGATGCCCCGCTCGGCTCGGCCCGAAGCCACCTCGGCGGCAACCGCCTGAGCAAAATCGGGGTAGTCATCCGCCGGGTCAAGGGTGTGGGCACCGACATCCAGTATCTGGTATTGCTCCTGAAGACGCATCACCAGGTCATTCTTCAGGGAAAATCCACCGTGGTCAGCACCTACCGCCACGCGCATTCTCATGGCTCCCTCCTCTGGCTACTTGATATCGGCGTGATAGCTCTGTAGAGACCTGACCTCTGGGCTGCCCCGACGATACGCTTCAATTCCCCTTGCCGCCGCCGCCGCCGCCGCCAGCGTGGTGATATAGGGCACCTTATACTTAATCGCTGCCTTGCGGATGTAAGAGTCGTCATATTGACTCAATTTACCACTGGGGGTATTGATGACCAGCTGAATCTCGCCATTCATGATGCCATCAACGATATTGGGGCGGCCCTCATGCATCTTCAGGATTAGCTCTGACTTGATGCCCCGGCTGGCCAGGAACTGCCCGGTGCCTTCGGTGGTTCTGATTTTAAAGCCGAGCCCGGCAAATTTCCGGGCTACTTCGTAGACGGCGGGACGGTCTTTGACCGATACCGTTATCAGGATAGTACCCTCGGTGGGGAGAAATTGCTGGGCGGCAGCCTGCGCCTTGAAATAGGCAGCGCCAAACGAATCGGCGATGCCGAGCACCTCACCGGTGGAACGCATCTCCGGTCCCAGCAGGGGGTCTACCTCAGGGAACATATTGAAGGGGAAAACGGCTTCTTTGACGCCGAAATGGGGGATGATTCGGGGCTTGAGGCCGATATCGGCCAGCTTCTTGCCCGTCATTATCTGGGTGGCTATCCGTGCCATAGAAACATTGCAGACCTTGGAAACCAGGGGCACTGTTCTCGAGGCGCGTGGATTGGCTTCCAGTATATAGACCACATTATTGGCAATGGCATACTGGATATTCATCAGGCCGACCACATTGAGGCTGTCAGCAATCTTCTTGGTGTACTCATAGATGGTGTCAATATGCGCCTCGGCCAGGCTTACCGGTGGAATCACGCAGGCAGAATCGCCGGAGTGGACGCCGGCCAGCTCAATATGTTCCATCACCGCCGGGACAAAGGCACTGGTGCCGTCGGCAATGGCATCGGCTTCGGTCTCAATGGCGTTTTCCAGGAACTTGTCAATCAATATGGGGCGGTCGGGGGTAACCCCCACCGCCGCGGCAACGTATTGCTGGAGCATCTCCTCATCATAGACCACCTCCATACCCCGTCCCCCCAGTACGTATGACGGCCGCACAATCAGGGGATAGCCAATTTGCTGGGCGATAGCCAGCGCCTCTTTCAGGTTAATGGCCATCCCGGACTCCGGTATCGGTATGTCTAGCTTGCGCATCATCTGGCGGAAGCGGTCCCTGTCCTCGGCTAAGTCTATCGTCTCCGGCGTGGTACCCAGTATGCTGACTCCAGCCTCAGCCAGTTCATTGGCAATATTAAGCGGCGTCTGCCCGCCGAACTGGACGATGACCCCTTCCGGCTTTTCTTTCTGGTAGATGCTCAGTACATCTTCCACGGTTAATGGCTCAAAGTAGAGCTTATCTGAAGTATCGTAGTCCGTAGAGACTGTTTCCGGGTTACAGTTGACCATGATGGTCTCGTAACCCTCGTCACGCAGGGCGAAGGCGGCGTGGACGCAGCAGTAATCAAATTCTATGCCCTGACCGATGCGGTTCGGCCCGCCGCCCAGAACCATGACCTTCTTGCGCTTACT
This sequence comes from uncultured Dehalococcoidales bacterium, assembly GCA_964569555.1. Taxonomy (GTDB): domain Bacteria; phylum Chloroflexota; class Dehalococcoidia; order Dehalococcoidales; family JAUYDJ01. The sequence goes on from CAZMTT010000023.1 coordinate 10,029, forward strand.
GCTGGTGGTCTTGTCGGGGGCGTTATAGGTGGAGTAATAGTAGGCCGCATTTTCGACACCGCTTACCGGCACCGCATCCCAGCCTTCAACCACGCCGAGGGAAATGCGTTTCTGCCGGATTTCCTTCTCGCGCACACCGAGAAGCTGTGACAGGTAGCGGTCGGCAAAGCCGTCTTTCTTGGCCTGGACCAGAAGCTCATCCGGTAGCTGGCGCCCGCGGCACTTTAAAATCCGCTCCTCCAGTTCCACCAGCTCTTTCATCTGGTTGATAAACCAGGGCTTGATGTAGGTTTTTTCATAGAGCTCTTGAACGCTGGCGCCCTTGCGCAGCGCCTCATACATGATGAACTGTCGCTCACTGGACGCGATACCGAGCAAATTCATAAGCTCTTTCCGTGATTTCTGATGGAAGTCCTTGGCGAAGCCGAGCCCGTAGCGTCCGCCTTCCAGAGAGCGGATTGACTTCTGCAGGGCTTCTTTGTAGGTCTTGCCAATGCTCATCACCTCGCCCACCGCCCGCATCTGGGTACCCAGTTTGTCCTCGGCGTCCCGGAATTTCTCAAAAGCCCAGCGGGCAAACTTGACCACCACATAGTCACCGGACGGGGTGTATTTCTCCAGCGTCCCCTCTCTCCAGTAGGGGATTTCGTCCAGGGTAAGCCCGGCGGCAAGTTTGGCCGAAATAAAGGCGATGGGGAAGCCGGTCGCTTTAGAAGCCAGGGCTGAGGAGCGCGAGGTCCGGGGGTTTATTTCAATCACTACCACCCGGTCTGTCTTGGGGTCATGGGCGAACTGGATATTGGTGCCGCCAATTACCCGGATTGCTTCCACAATCCGGTAAGAATATTCCTGGAGGCGTTTCTGGAGCTCGGTATCTATGGTGAGCATGGGTGCGGTGCAGAAGGAGTCACCAGTGTGCACTCCCATGGCATCGACATTCTCAATAAAGCAGACCGTTATCATCTGGTTTTTGGCATCCCGCACCACTTCCAGTTCCAGTTCTTCCCAGCCCAGGACTGATTCTTCAATGAGCACCTGTCCGATGAGGCTGGCGGCAATACCCCGGCTGGCCACGGTGCGCAGTTCCTCTACGTTGTAGACCAGCCCGCCCCCGGTTCCCCCCATGCAATAGGCGGGGCGGACCACTACCGGATAGCCCAGTTCAGCGGCCACTCTTTCGGCGTCCTCGACGCTGTATACTGCCTCGCTCTGGGGCATTTCTATGCCCAGGCTGTTCATTGTCTCCTTGAAGGCGGTTCGGTCCTCCCCCCTCACGATGGCATCAATCTCCACTCCGATTACCTTAACGCCGTACTTGTCCAGGACTCCGGAGTGCGCCAGCTCGGCACTTAAATTAAGACCGGTCTGCCCGCCCAGGTTGGGCAGCAGGGCATCGGGGCGCTCCTTCTCAATAATCTTGGCCACGGAGTCGTGAGTGAGGGGTTCAATATAGGTCACGTCAGCCATACCGGGGTCAGTCATGATAGTGGCTGGGTTGGAGTTGACCAGCACAATTTCATAGCCGAGTGCGCGCAGGGCTTTACAGGCCTGGGTCCCCGAGTAGTCGAACTCACAGGCCTGCCCGATTATAATCGGGCCTGAGCCGATAATCATCACCTTCTTGATATCATTTCTTCTCGGCACGGGCTTAGCTCTCTTTCTGGCTGTTAGCTGGCAACCGGGGCATAGATTTAGTCAAATTATAGCACAGCGGGCTTAATTACTAAAAACCCAGTATCGGGGAGAGTTGGTTAGCCCAATTACTGACAGAAAGTATAGACAGCCCGCCTCAAATGTGCTAGACTTTCAGCAAAATAAAAATAAGGAGGTAAACATGAAGCGTCTTTTTTGGCTGGTCCTGGTTGGGCTGGTATTGTTCAGCTTGGTGTTAGGTGGCTGTGCCGCTAAGGCAGAGAAGGTCCGTATCGCCACCGATGCTACCTGGCCACCCTTCGAGTCGGTTAATGAGCAGACCAAGGCGATTGAAGGGTTTGACATTGACCTGATGACGGCCATTGCTGAAGAAGCCGGTCTCGAGATTGAGTTCGTCAACGTAGGCTGGGACCCGCTGTTAGCCGGGATTGCCCAGTGCCAGTATGATGCGGCTATTTCCGCGATGACCATCACCGAGGAGCGCAAGGAAAAGTTCCTCTTCTCCGACCCCTATTTTGAGGCTGGACAGATTGTCACCGTGCGCATTGATAACACCGAAATCGCCAGCAAAGATGACCTGGCGGGTAAGGTTGCCGGGGCTCAAATTGGGACTACTGGTTCCTTTGAGATAGAGAATATAGAGGGCGCCACGCTAAAGACGTATGATGATATCGGTCTGGCTATGCAGGACTTGATGAACGGGCAGATTGATGCCGTGGTCGCCGATAACCCCCTGGCTCTGGAATATATCGGTAAGAATGCGGATAAGCTGAAGGCAGCCGGTGGCGTCTTTACTGAGGAAAATTACGGAATTGCCGTCTGCAAGACCAAGCCGGAGCTGGTTACCAAAATCAATAAGGGCCTGGCCGCGGTTAAAGCCGCCGGGGTGATTGACCAGCTGGTTGCTAAGTGGCTTGCCGCTGAATAACCAGTTTCATATTAGCCAAGCCTCTAAGATTGGGTCTAGCAAGGTCATTTAAGGAGTCCTGTGGAGGGGCAGCCAAAACCCAGACCCAGTGGTAGCAAAATATTCTTTATCCCTGGGGGGGAGACGCTTTTGCGCATTGACCCCTGGTGGGGTCTAGTCGCTTTAGTCATTGGCCTGATCATTCTTCTGATTGCGGTCTCGGCCGACCCCTTCTTGAATATTGTCCGGTTTGTGCGTGATGGTATCGCCATCACCGTTTTTATTACCATTATCGCTTTCCTTTTTACTTTGGTAGCTGGTATGTTGGGTGGCCTGGGCCGGCTTTCCCAAAACTGGCTTATTCACGGCATTGCCACCCTCTACGTGGAAGTAGTCCGCGGTGTCCCGCTTCTGGTACAGCTGCTGGCCTGGTACTTTGCCTTCCCGGTGATTGTCCAGCAGATTGGACAGTGGCTTCATATCTCGGCACTGGCTGAGTACCAGGCTAACGCCATTGTTACCGCCATTATCGGCCTGGTAGTTTGCTATGGGGCCTATATGAGCGAGATTTACCGGGCTGGCATCCAGAGTATTCCCAAGGGTCAGACGGAAGCCGCCCGTAGCCTGGGCATGACCCATTTCCAGTCCCTGCGCTACGTGATTTTACCGCAGGCAGTGCGGGTGATTCTGCCGCCGGTAGGCAACGAGTTCGTTGCCCTGCTCAAGGACTCTTCCCTGGTCAGCGTGGTGGCGGTAGCCGATTTGACCCGTCGCGGGCGTGAGTTTATGGCGGTGCACTTTAACCCCATTGAGGTGTGGGCGATGGTCGCCCTGCTTTATCTGGTGTTGACCCTGTTCGCAGCCCGGCTGGTCGCCTGGGTGGAGAGGAGAAGTAGCTTTGAAAGATAGGCGAGTGGAGCCGATTATTCATATTGAGAATGTTCACAAGCACTTCGGTAAGATTCACGCCCTGTGCGGGGTGAGCCTGGATGTACAAAAGGGGGAGGTGGTGGTAATTATTGGCCCCTCCGGCTCAGGTAAGTCTACTTTACTGCGCTGTATCAATCGTCTTGAGGAATACGATTCGGGCAGAATTGTGGTTGACGGTATCCCTCTGGACACTGCCGAGAATATCAATACCGTTCGCTGCGAGGTTGGCATGGTGTTTCAGTCATTTAATCTGTTTGCCCACCTCACCGTGATGGATAACCTGATGCTGGCGCAGCGGGTGGTGCGTAAAAGACCCCGGGATGAATCAGAGAAGGTTGCCCGCGAACTTCTGGGGAAAGTGGGCATTCCTGAAAAAGCCCTGGCTTATCCCATTCAGCTCTCCGGCGGGCAACAGCAGCGGGTAGCCATTGCCCGGGCGCTGGCCATGAATCCCAAAATCATGCTCTTTGATGAGCCAACCAGTGCCCTTGACCCGGAGATGATTAAAGAAGTACTGGATGTAATGCTCGCCCTGGCTCAGGAGGGGATGACCATGGTGGTCGTTTCCCATGAGATGGGGTTCGCCCGTGCCGCCGCCAACCGCATGCTTTTAATGGATGAGGGGCTGATTATTGAGGAAGCCACCCCGGAAAAACTCTTTTCCTCTACCCTTGAACGCACCCAACAATTCCTGGGCAAAGTGCTCCACTAGCCAACGCCCGGCCAAAAGTTCTCTACCAATAAAAAAGTGGGCCATTCTGGGCTCGAACCAGAGACCTCGGCCTTATCAGGACCGCGCTCTAACCAGCTGAGCTAATGGCCCACCAAATCGTATCTAATTCTAGGTTAAACAGACTTAAAAATCAAGTTCCGTTCCGGCTCTTCATCCCAAAGTGGGCAAGGGCCAGGTTCACGAAACCGACCAAACTCACCACGGCGAAGATAATAGTACGGCTGTGTGAGCTGGCGGCATTGACACCGATGCCAAATTCAGTAAGTAGCAGCCCAATGGTGCCGACGGCAATCAGTACAAAGCCACTCAGTTTAATGAACTGCTTCAGCATGGTAGTAATGATAAATCATCTAAATGTGGGCGTCCAGCCAGGCTTCTATATCGGCGAATACCTGCTGGCGCCCCGGCTCATTGAAAATCTCGTGGTAGAAGCCGTCATATAGCTTTAGCGTCTTATCGCGGGAACTAACCCTCTGGTACAGTATCTGGCTACCCTTTGGCTCGGACAGGCGGTCAGCGGTACCGTGCATAATTAATATCGGCAAATTAATCTGGGCCATTTGCGGTGGTAGCTTCTGTATGGCTTTGATGAATTCGGTACCCAGCCGGGCGCGAATCTTGCCGCGATATACCAGAGGGTCATTGACATAGGCGGCAACGACATCCTGGTCACGGCTGACAGCGGTGGCATCAATAACATCAAGCCCGGCTTTGGGTAGGAGCCGTGATAGTATCTTGGCGGCCAGAATCATGACCGGAGATATGCTGGTGCCAGCCTGGAGGGTGGCTCCGGAAACAAGCAGCCCGTCAAGCCCATCTTGATGCTCGATAGCATAGGTAATGGCGATGGTTCCCCCCATGCTGTGGCCGAGCAGGAAAAATTTGGTGTCTTTATGCTTTTTACGCACCATATCCCCGAAGGCTTGCAGGTCATTTATGTAGTATGAGAAGCGCTCAATGTAGCCGGGTAGCCCGGGTGACTTACCGTGTCCTTGATAGTCAAAGCTGTAGACGGCATAGCCCTGGGGCACGAAGTGGTTGACTAAATCAAGGTAGCGTCCGCTGTGCTCAGCCAGGCCGTGCGCCACTAGAAGTATGGCACGGGGTTTATTTGACGGTAGCCAGCATTGGTAGTAGAGATTAATGTCCTGGTAGCCGGGGAATTCGCCTTCTATATGTTGCATAACTTTCTATTTTAGCCAGCCCCTCTCAAAAATGTTCCCCCATTTTTACTCAAGAAGACAATTTAAGTATCAAATCTTTTTTAGCGTTAATTTGTTTTTGCCATTGATTGAACCATACCAATACAGCATCAACGTTATCGTTATCTAGAGGGTTCATATGACAAACGACACATCTAGATTTGTAGACTTGTTTGACTAATTGCCGAAACCAATCTAAGTCCGAGATGATGTCTGGCACGATAACTTTCTCTAACTTATTCATAAGACGTGGCAAATCTTTCAAGTCAAGATAGTCGATTGGGCGTGCGCCACGCCTCTGATGCCAAGAATCTTTTTTATCGTCGCTCATTCTTTTAATAACTTCCTTCTGAAGCTCTGGAGATACGTATGAATACCACCAATTAGCACCGTATTGAGTAGTCATTATTCTATCGATAAATTCACGTATAGAATTCTCAAGTAAATATAGATAGGGGAATATATTAGACATCTCATTAGCTTCACTAAGCTTGCTACGTGGGAGAAGTGGGTCAGTAAACTTGAGTTGTTTTCCGATTCTGATGACGTATTGTCGAGGCGTCTGCTTTCCAGTCCTTTGCTCTACCTTTTTTATTGTTATTTGTGATGGTGGAGTAACTTGCTGTAAGAGACCTCTAATTTGATGTATCATCTCCTCGTCGAGGTATTTATCAAGTTTAATACCATTCCGTTGATCTATTATACAAACGGCTTGCTGTGTTGTCATGGGAACAAGCACCTTAATTTTTTGAGCCCGCTGGGAGAGTGCTTGCGGTGTAATGTCAAGCTTATTGAGAAGGGCTTTTCTTAGTTCTTTATATGCCATATTAGTATGTTAATCTTGGCTCTTTTTTTCTTGGCCCTTTTTGATTTCGGATTGCTTAGCTCTAGACAAGTTGCTTGCTACAGTACCTTCAGGAATTTGTAACAAGTCTGAAATCTCCTTTTGTTGGAATCCGAACTTATGAAGCAACTTTATCTGTTCCCTCAAGGAAGCCTCGGTTCTTACAATTGAGAGAGCTAGTAACTTGGTAATACGCTTAAGTTCGGTAACGACAGGGTCTTCATTTGGCTCTTTCATTTAACTCCGCCTCTTTTGGGTGTTTGTTTTTTACTTTCCGCCTTTCTAATATTGGATAAAGTGGCAGTAACATTATTTAACTTCATCCGCAATAAATCGGCAATTTCACTCGGTGGGAAACCACAACGTTCAAGCAACCCAATTCGTTCAGTATTATTCTCCTTATCCTTTATAAGGATTTGTGCTAACAATTTGTTAGTAAGCTTCAATTCTTTAGTGAATTCATCTTCTCTAAAATCGTTCATGCTACGCCCTCCGTTTTGTTGGCTTTCTTTACTTTCGTTTTAGTGGTGCTCTTTTTCTTTTGTTCCCATAATCGTGCCGCAACAGTTGCGGGGGTTGTTCCCACTATATCTGCAATCATATTGCTATCCAAACTGAAATTCCCTAATGTCAGTATAGCCTCCGTTTTACTTTTTCCTTCTACGAAATTTATCGCCAGTAATTTTATTATCGCATCTAATTTTTTATCTATGCTGCTCAGTATTTCTTGTTCCATTACGACCTCCCTGTATGCTATTATCTCATAGTAATGTAAGCAAGTCAAGGCTTATAATGAGATTGTTATGAATTGCTTACATACGAATTATAGAATTGGTGTGATACAATGAAAATGTGGGATACATCGCAGGAAATAAAAAACCTTAACAACTGGATAGCGGAAGGAAGAAATTAGCACCGACTTTAGGCCGGTGACCGACCTAGGAGATAAACTTCTCCCTAGAAAGGAGGTGATCCAGCCGCAGCTTCCGCTACGGCTACCTTGTT
>CAZMTT010000024.1:0-8176 GCA_964569555.1 uncultured Dehalococcoidales bacterium
CGACCGCAACGATATCGGCGGTGTCTCCACCCCCCTCCACCCCGATACCGGCAAGGCCCAGATATTCATCTATGATGCCTATCCCGGCGGTATTGGCATTGCCGAAAAGGGCTTTAACTTAATCACCCCACTCTGGCAGGCTACCCTGAAGGCGATTGCCGAGTGCCCTTGCCTTGAGGGCTGCCCCAGTTGCATCCAGTCACCCAAGTGTGGCAATAATAATAAACCCCTGGACAAGAAAGCCGCTTTAGTGCTGCTCCAGGGGTTAGTCAACCAGTGACCGGTTGGGATAACTAACGGAGGTTTAATTGGCGGCAGAACAAGGCATACTGGCTTCCACCGAATTTCAGATGAGCCTGCTACTGTTTGTCGCTCTGGCGGGCTATCTCATTGCCTACCGCATAAACCAGTCGGCCGTCGTCGGCATAATTTTAGCCGGTATAATCGTCGGTCCGAGCTTACTGGGGCTGGTCACCTATACCGACTTTGTGTCCACTCTGGCCCACATCGGCGCCGTTGTTCTTCTCTTTACCATCGGGCTGGAATTTGAGATAAGAGAGATAATCAATCTCAAATACTTCTTTATTGCCCTGGTGGGGATTATTCTACCCTGGGCCGGCGGCTTTTTCCTGGCGGAGCTGTTTGGCTTTGATTATGCCGCTTCTATCTTTGTGGGCACCGCCCTGACCGCAACCAGTATCGCCATCACCGCCAATGTGCTCCGCGAGATGGACAAGCTGAGAAGCCCGGCGGGCAAAGCCATAATCGGTGCCGCCATAATCGATGACGTTCTCGCCCTCTTTGCCCTCACCATCTCCGAGGAAATTGTCGCCCAGATAGTCTCGCCAACCATCATTCTTATCATGATAGCCAAGGCAGTGGTGTTCATCGCCGCCGCCATTTTCATCGGCAAGGCGGTTATCTGCAAGAGCCTGGTCAAAATAGACGCCACCAAGATAGCCCGCAAGTATCCTGAATCCGTCTTCATCTATGCTATGATGATTGCCTTTCTCTACAGCATGGCTGCCGAGTTCGTCGGGCTATCTGCCATCGTCGGCTCATTTTTAGCCGGGGCTTGCTTCGCCGGCATCAAACTAAAGAGCGGTAAAATCTTCAAAGAGGGCGCCGAACACCTGCAAATTATCTTTGCCTCCATTTTCTTCATCTCCCTGGGAGTATTGATTGACCTCCACATAATCACACTGCAACTCATCTGGTTTATTCTGGCTTTAACCGCGGTGGCCATGTTGACCAAGATTATCGGTTGCGGTCTGCCCGCCATATTAGGTAAGATGAATCGGAAAGACTCGCTGATTGTTGGTATCGGCATGGCGCCCCGAGGGGAAATAGCCATGATTGTCGCCCTGATTGGCTTCAGTAATAAGATAATCATGCAGGACACATATGCGGCTCTGGTCCTGATGAGCCTGTTGACAACGCTGATACCACCGCTTATCTTTAGAAATTGGTTGTTTAAGGAAACAAGACAGGAGAAATCATGATAACGATTGACGCCCCCCTGGTCGCCTTTTTAAATGTGAGATGGTACGGCATCTTCGTTGCCCTTGGTGTATCCGCCCTGGTTCTATGGACACTGTGGGAGGTAAAGAAGGGCGCCAAAGTCTCCTATGATACGGTGATAACGGCAGCCCTGGTCGGCATTCCCTCCGGGGTGGTAGTATCCAAACTGCTCCACGTTATTGACAATATCGTGATTGCCAAACTGCACCCCGAGCTTCTCCTGACCGGTCCGACATATATCATTGACTACACCCAGCACCCCGAGCTGATATTAAGCGGGCAAGGGCTGAGTATCTACGGTGCCGTGCTGGGCGCCGCCCTGGGTGTCTGGATTTACAGCAAGTTCAGCGACTTCCAGTTCGGTTACTTCACCGATGTGATCACACCGGGCATTATATTAGCCCAGGCTATCGGTAGAATCGGCTGCACCCTTAACGGCTGCTGCTACGGCATAGCCTGCTCTCTGCCCTGGGGGATAGACTATGGCTTCGGCCCGGTGCACCCCACCCAGATTTATGAGATTATCTTCCTGCTGATAATGTTTGTCGGCCTCCTCAAACTCAGGGGGCGGCTGGAGCCGTCCGGCTCAATCTTTCTGGTTTACCTCAGCCTGTACTCACTGTGGCGGATTGGCCTTGATTTCATACGGGAGGGAACACCCTTCCTCTTTGGGCTGCACCAGGCACAGGTGATTGCCATCATCGTCCTGGCCATTGCCGTCTCCCGGCTGGCTTACCGCACCCACTGGGTGCCGCGGGAAAGCCGGGCTGATTCGGAGACAGAATAAAAATATATACTTCAAGAGAGACACCTTGAAACGATTGTTCACACCTAGAATTCGGATTATTATTGCCGGGCTCATTTTTGGAGTCCTGGCAGCGCTGATGACCAACTGGGGCAACCCGCCCAACATGGGTATCTGCGTTGCCTGTTTCCTCCGTGATGTTGCCGGTGCGCTCGGACTGCACCGGGCTGCGGTAGTCCAATACCTCCGTCCCGAAATTATCGGCTTCCTGCTGGGTGCTTTTATTACCGCCTACGCCTTCGGTGAATTCCGCTCCCGGGGTGGTGCCTCACCCCTGGTCCGCTTTATTCTGGGCGCCCTGGTTATGATTGGTGCCCTAGTCTTTCTGGGCTGCCCGATTCGCATGATGCTGCGCATCGCCGGCGGCGACCTCAACGGCATGGTCGCCCTGGCCGGATTAATCGCCGGGGTACTGGCCGGCATTCTCTTCCTGAAAAGAGGCTTTAACCTGGGGCGCGCCACCAGGATGCACCCCCTGGTCGGCTGGATTATGCCCGCCCTGATGCTGGGGCTGCTGCTGCTGGCCGTCTTCAAGCCCGGCTTTATCTTTGCCAGCGAGACAGGCCCGGGGGCAATGTACGCCCCGCTGGCCGTTTCACTGGTCATCGGGCTGGCGGTCGGCTTTCTCGCCCAGAGGACCAGAATGTGCTTCGTCGGTGCCTGGCGCGATGTCTTTCTGGTCAGGGACTTCTACCTCCTCAGCGGGGTAATCGCCTTCTTCATTGCCGCTTTAGTGACCAATTATGTGGTCGGTAATTTCGGTGCCGCTGGCATCTACCACTGGGGCTTTACCAGCCAGCCGGTAGCCCATGATAATCACCTCTGGAACTTCCTCGGTATGGGCCTGCTCGGTCTGGCGGCGACGCTAATCGGCGGCTGCCCGCTACGTAATCTGATACTCGCCGGGGAGGGCGATACCGATGCCGGGGTTACTGTATTGGGTTTTCTGGCCGGGGCAGCCATTGCCCATAACTTTCTCCTCGCCTCAAGCCCGAATGGCACCGGCGCCTGGGGTCCAGTGGCGGTTATTATCGGGCTGGTCTTCTGTGTGGTAATCGGCCTGGTAATGAGAGAGTAATCAGGAGTTAGCTATGCCCTTTTTGAAAAAGAAGGCAAGTTTTGCCGGTGACGGGCTGGTGCTTTTCATGGATGTCCATGATGCCATGCAGGCAGAGAAAGCCCTCAGCCGGGCCGGCTATCTGGTCAAGCTGGTGGCACCGCCACCCGAGCTGCGCAAGGGCTGCGACCTGGCGGTAGCCATAAATCTGGTGGCGCAGCCCGGTATTGAGCGTGTTCTCAGGGAAAAAGAGGTCGGCTATGTCAGGGTAACCCCGCTGAAAGCGGGCACCGAGGGAATACTGGAAATCGTCAAAGTAACCGATTTCGGCGACTGGATAATGGTCAAGGCAGCCAATATGAAGCTCACCTACGATAAGAAAAGCGGCGTCATCGTCAATACCTCCGGCGGTGGCTGCCCCGATATTCCTCAGCTGCATGCCGAGCTGATTGATAAAAAGCTTAACGAAGCGCCCAGGCCGAGGGATATCGGCTTCACCCTGTGTGCTTTGATGCTGGACCGCGCCCTGGAGGAGTGCCTCAGCCTCTGGAGGGGAGACAAAACACAATGATGCTCATTGCCGGGACCGTTCCCGCTAAAGAACTGCCCCTGACCCTGACCACGGCCAGGCTAGAAGATGAATCCCTGGTTGTTGACGGTCAGCTCATTCCCTGTACCCAGGGAACTACGGCTACTATCAGCGCCGCTCTGGCCACCACTAGCTATCTGGGATTGGACGCCCCCCAAATACTGCTCGCCGGAGATATTGGACAGGGCAAGGGCAGCCGCCAGATTTATGAGTACCTCATTGAGCATGTCGCCGAGCTTTCTCCTGAAGTACTGGTGCTGCACTACTGGCTGCCCGACATGGCGCAGACAAAAAGACTCTGTGAAGCGGTTAACAAGTGCCCGCGCCGACCGCTAATGATTGCGGATGCGGCCTCAATGTACTCGGCTAAAGCCACCGGGCTGGCCAGCCAATTTGACATCTTCACCCCGGATGCCACCGAGATGGCATTTCTGGCCGACCCCGAGGTTACCCACCCCGCCTATATCAACCGTCATCTGTTTGATACCGACATCACCCGGACACCGAGGCTGGCTGAGGCGGCCTACCACGATAACAGCGCCGCCCGGCTACTGCTGGTCAAGGGCGCCATTGATTATATTATCAATGACGGCAACATCGTGGCTACCATCACTGAGCCCGATATACCAGCGCTGGAAGCCATCGGTGGTACCGGCGATACCATCACCGGACTGGTAGCCGCCCTTGCCTATGCCGGGCTGGAACCTGCCCAGGCCGCCATCATCGCCGCCAGAGCCAACCGCAGCGCCGGGCAGCTGGCTAAAGTAACCCCGGCGACTAAAGTAAGGCAGGTTATTGCCCGGTATCCCAGCGTGTTCCGGGAATATCTATGTCAAAAGGGTAGCACCTAGTACTGGAAGGAGTAAATGGTGATTGAAGTGGATGTGCGGGGCTTTTCCTGCCCCATTCCGGTGGTCAGAACCAAGCAAGCCATGGAGGCAAACCCGAAAGAGGTGCTGACGGTGCTGGTGGAAACCGCCGTCTCCAGAGAGAATGTATCCCGCCTCGCTGAGAGCAAAGGCTATTCCGTAAAAGCAACCGAAACCGGCGGAGAGTACCGTCTGGTACTCACCCCACCCGGTAAATAATAAGGACAGAGCCAGCCCTTATCCCCGTTACTTGCCCGCCTCGGCTTCCTGCTCCATCTCGTACAGTCTGGTGTAATAGTCAGCAAATTCATTGAGATGCGCCAGGGCAATCTTGCCGGTCATTATCGGGTCATCGCTGGTCACATTGGTGTGCGGGTCAACCAGCCCGTGCTCCAGCTCAACATCCATACCCATCCTGAACTGCTCGACATCAAACTGGCTCCAATCAATGCCCAGAGCTTCCCCCACTTTTTTAGCTTCCTCGGCGGTGAAGTGCTTTTCGCCTCCCATATCAACCTCCTGAAAAATATTCCAGTAGTTAATCTCACCTGACCAGTGCCTTCCGGCCCACTACCTCCTGCTTCTGGTACCACTTCTGGACGGCCTCGATAACCTCACCCGGCTGGTCGCAGACCCGGAGCAGGTCAAGGTCCTCCTCGGAAATATAACCTTTAGCCAGGGTGCAATTCCTGAGCCAGTCCAGGAACCCCTCCCAGTATTGGCCATCAAACAATACCACCGGAAATGGTTTTATCTTATGGGTCTGCATCAGGGTTAATAACTCGGTTACCTCATCAAGGGTGCCCAGCCCACCCGGCATGATGACAAAGGCAGCGGCATACTTCACCAGCATGATTTTGCGGACAAAGAAGTGATGAAAGGTCACTGAGTGGGTGGCGTAGGCATTGGCCGGCTGCTGCTCGGGTAGCTCAATATTCAGCCCCACTGAAGTAACCCCGGCTTCACAGGCACCCCGGTTGGCTGCCTCCATAACCCCGGGACCACCCCCGGTAATGATGGAAAAGCCCATCTGGCCCAGCCCTCGGGCAATTTCCTGAGTCTGCTTATACAGCTCATCACCCTCTTTGACCCGAGCCGAACCGTATATGCTTACCGCCGGTTCAATACCGGCGAGTTCGTCAAAACCCTCCACCAGTTCCCCGATGATACGAAACATGCGCCAGGACTCTTCCTTGGCTAACTCATTTATCTCATATCCGTACCGCATATTGACCTCCCCAAAGATATTAACTGCTTTAATACCTGACTAATCGAGCTGGACCTCAGTCCGGTACGCAGGCACTGATATTTCCCAGCCCTTTTTCTCCCTCAGGAAATTAGCGAACTTCTCCGCCACCTCAGGCTCCCCGTGGGTCACGAAAAGGTGCTTGGGCGGCTTTTTCAGTCCGGAAAGCCACCTGAAGAGCTCGCTCTGGTCAGCGTGGGCGGAAAAACCGCTTATCTGGGCGATTCTCGCCTTGACCGAGTGCGGCTGCCCCAGTATCCTGACCTCTTTGTTACCATCGACAATCTGCCTCCCCAGAGTGCCCACCGCCTGATAGCCCACGAAGAGAATAGTACTCTCCGGTCGAGTGATATTCCGCACCAGGTGGTACTTTATCCGCCCGCCGGTGCACATTCCGGAGCCGGCAATTATCATCACCGAACCGGTGATGTGGTTTATTGCCTTCGATTCATCTACCGTCCTGACCATACTCAGACCGGGGAAGCTAAAGGGAGAATTACCCTTTTTGATAAGCTCAAGCGTCTCTTTATCAAAAAGCTCCGGGTGATGCTGGAATACCTCGGTAAGGCTTACCGCCATAGGGCTGTCCAGGAAAACCATCATGTGCCGGATAGTGTCCTTATAGAGCAGCTGGTTCAGGTAGTAGAGGACTTCCTGAGAGCGCTCCAGGGCAAAGCTGGGGACGACTATGTTTCCGCCCGCTTCCCGGGTAGCGTTGATTACCTCAGCCAGCTGGCCGGCTATTTCTCCCGAGCCCTCGTGCAATCTATCGCCATAGGTGGACTCCACCACCACGTAATCCGCCTCATCAAAAAGGGTCGGGTCACACAGTATCGGCTTCTGCCAGCGCCCGGCATCCCCCGAGAAGAGAATTGACCGCCTGGCGCCATTTTTACTCACCACCACCTTTATCATGGCCGAACCGAGCACATGACCGGCATCGTGGAAGGTGGCGCTAACCCCGCCCCCCAGGTCAACCGGCTCACCATAGCGGGCCGGCGCAAACAGCGGGAAAGAAGCCTGGGCATCCTCGGTGGTATAGAGGGGAATTTCAGGGTAGGGACCCTTTCTGCCCTCACGCTCGTGTCTCTTTTTCTTGAATTCGGCGTCTTCCTGCTGGATTTTGGCCGAATCCATCAGCATTATCTCGGCAATCTCGGCGGTGGCTGGCGTGCCGTAAATTTTTCCCTTAAATCCCTCGCGCACCAGCTTCGGCAACAGCCCGCAATGGTCAAGGTGGGCATGGGTCAGCAGCACCGCGTCCAGTGTCGCCGGCGGCACCACAAAAGGCGCCCAGTTTCTCTCTCTAAACTCCCTCTCCTGGTAGAGCCCACAGTCCACCAGAAACCTAACGCCACCCGCCTCCACCAGATAGCGGGAGCCGGTGACATTTTGAGCGGCACCCAGAAAACTCAGCTTAATAGGCACGGTTTTTACCTCCTGAACTCCGGGCTGACTCGCGTCAGCCGACTTAAGAATATCAAGCAGAAACTCTTGCTATCTATAAAGTCTATGCTCTAGCTTGGCCACTGTCAATAACGGGCGATTAAACTAAAATACCTTGTCGCCTGTTCATCCCGGTGCTACAATTGCCGAGGCACAACAATGAGCACCTATGTCTTAATGAAGATACTGGAATCCACGGCCAGCCGGTATGACCGTGGCATCCGCCTGCTGACACTGGGCAGCTTAGACCGGATTTATGAGCATTTGACTGCGCTGATTAAAAAGGGGCAGAAGGTGCTGGATATCGGCTGCGGCACCGGCAGCCTGACGCTGCGGGCCGCCGCCAAGGGAGCCATAGTCAAGGGGATTGATGTTAACCCCGAGATGCTGGCCGTCGCCCGCCGGCGGGCCCAAGCCGCCCGGTTCAGCCCAAAGATAGAATTCGCTGAGATGGGGGTGGCCGAGCTGGGCAGTGAGCCACCGGAAAGCTACGACGCGGTGATGAGCGGGCTCTGCTTCTCCGAACTGACCGCAGACGAGCTCGCCTATACCCTGAAAGAAATAAATAGAATCCTGAAGCCGGGCGGCCTGCTCCTTGTTGCCGATGAGGTAAGACCGGGAAACCCCCTCAAGTGGCTGGCCC
>CAZMTT010000024.1:8186-16359 GCA_964569555.1 uncultured Dehalococcoidales bacterium
CTTATTACCCAGACCACCACCCACGCCGTAAAAGACCTGCCCCAAAAAGTACGGGAGGCCGGCCTGACAATAAAGTCACTTAATCCCAACAAGCTGGGGGATTTTGTTGAGCTGGTCGCCCGGAAACCGGAGAGAAAATAGGATGAATTTACTGAGCTATATCGTCATCAACATCGTGGAAACTCTGCTCAGAATGATGCCTTTACCCGCCCGCACCGGTATCATCAGGATGGGCCACCCCGGTAAAGATTCGCCGGTGCTGCTGACCGGAAACTACCACCTGACCATCGCCCGGGTAAAGAGAGCCCTCAAGGGGATAGATGCCTATCTTCTGGTCGCCAACAGCCGGGGAATCAACGTCTGGTGTGCCTCGGCCGGCGGTCACTTGAACAATCACCGTGTTATCTCGGCTCTGAAAACCAGCGGCATTGAAGGGCTGGTGAACCACCGCAATGTGATTCTGCCCCAGCTGGCGGCTACCGGTGTTGAAACCAGGGCTATCCATAGCAAGACAGAATGGAAGGTAATCTGGGGACCGGTCTACGCCAAAGATATTCCTGAATTCCTGGAAAATAGACTTAATAAGACCCCTCAAATGAGGGAGGTCAGCTTTCCCGGGACGGCGCGCCTGGAGCTGGCTACTAGCTGGGCCTTCCCCATTTCCCTCATTGCCGTCCTCATCGCCCTCCCCTTCTGGCGCCAGTCTATCCCCTACCTGGCCGCCCTAGTGTGGGGTATGGCACTGCTGATGTTTTTAGCCTTCCCCCTCTACGGCCGCTGGCTAACCGCAAAAGGCAGAAGAATCGGCTTTGTCTTTTTCGATTTCGGGCGGGGCGGGTTTCAACTGATTCTGTGGGGTGTTGTCCTCATCGGGCTTATTGCTTACAGCCTGGCCGCCGACCAGTTCAGCGGCGGATTCATCCTGCGCTGGGGCTTTGCCTCACTGGTCGTCATTATTGTTTTGAGCATTGACCTGACCGGTAGTACCCCGGTATATCACAGCAGTCTGAGTGAAGATAGACTGCTCAAAGTCTATCTTGATAAGACGAAATGCCGGGGGGCCGCTTTCTGCGAGCAGGTCTGCCCCCGAAATTGCTACCAGGTAAACAAAGAAAAGCACACCGCCACCATGCCCCGGGCCGGACAGTGTATCCAGTGCGGTGCCTGTATTGTGCAGTGCCCCTTTGATGCCCTCTACTTCAAGAGCCCCCAGGGGGAGGTAATCCCCCCGGAGAGCATCCGCAAATTCAAAATGAACCTTCTGGGCAAACGCCTGGTGAAACCGGGGGGCGTATAGGTAGAACTTTTGAGGTAGTGTTCAGGTTATCTATTTAGAAAGGACAAGCATAGATCCAAATTTGAGGTTCGCACTGGGTTACTTTATACAACAAATCTGCAGGAATGTTTGGGTTGTTGCATTCGAAGCTAACCTCGTTCCTATCTGGGACTGCCCAAACCCCGACCTGAATAAGCTTGGTATCCTTTGAAAATAAGTCTTTGTCAATCACAAAACATTCCCTTGGACTCCGGTTAAACTTCCGAAAATCGAGGCTTAGTGAAACAATCGAAAAAATTGCAGTGCAAATACCAGAAGCACAGCCTAACCCACGGAGAGATGCACTTCTGATGCCATTTTTGATAGGTGTTCCTGCTTCACCCATAACCAAAGCCACTGGTGGTTCTTCTCCAAGTTTTACTGCCTTCCCTTCATGACGAAAGTGAGACTCACCACTATAGTGTAAAGAGTGGTGCACTCCTAAATCAGGGAGGAAACAGTAAACGTCAAAATCGCGTCTCTCAACCTTGAGAAGATAATACCGATGGGTGCCATCCTTTATTACGACGAAGACCTCTATCATTTTGGGAAATCCTAATTATCTCCATCTTGCTTCTTTGCGCGCTTTTTTAAAACGAAAGTGGAAAAGAAATTATGGTTCAAGTCCTGTATTTCCTCTATGTCGTTTGTGAATCTAATTAACTCCCCAGGTCTAGTCCAGCCATCGAGGGTCGTATTTGCTGAACCATAGAAAGCCACACACCCATCAAGTATAATTAGTTTTTGATGGGCTTCAGAGATTGTTTCTACCAAAATACCCCGTGCGAGTGGTCTAACTCTCCGTTCATAGCCTTTGATGAAGACTGAATGTTCCATAAGTCGTTTAAGGTCTGGATACATTTTCTGCGGATGCCAAACTATGACGTGAATGTCTATATCACTTTCGAAGTATTTCATAGCAAGCATCCCAACGAAGAAACCATCTATTGATTCGGTAACGATGTGTACGAAGTGTTTTGTTCTATTCAGGGCTTGAATAAGGTAGTTTAACGGCCTATATCCTGGCCTAAGATCATCGAAGGTTAAGTTAGGAAATTCCTGTCTCATTCCATTACCGAATGATTCAAGAGTCAAATTATCCTCTTCAAAAGAGAAACCCAGACCGAGTCTGTGAAGCGGAACAATGCTCATCGTTCTACAAAGCGAGCATTGCTGTAGTCGACCACGTTCATCTTTCCTAGTTTTTGGTTCGGAAAAATTGTAATCACCACATTCGACACAATACCAGATGTTCATTTGTGCTCCCAATCATTGTGTAGGGCTAAGTAGAGTTATACCTCCTGATAACTTCGCTGGGATTTTCTGAAGCTAAGTGGGGAAGGGGGGACTCGAACCCCCACGCCTTGCGACACATGATCCTAAATCATGCCCGTCTGCCAGTTCCGGCACTTCCCCGGATTAATCCCTTAGAATCAGGACGCTAATACTATATCATTTTGCCAGGGCTGTCTCAAGCCAAAATAGCCACCGGATAAGAGATGACAAAAGAAGAGGACTGTGCTTTAATAAGGTGGAATCGGGTTAATTTGGCTTTCAGTTTATGGACAAGATTAGTATGAGATACCAAAGCTTCCAGCTGACCCCGATACTGACCATCATAATCCTGAACTTGCTCATCTATATCGCCACTCTCATCCTTCCCGAACTCGTCCTCTTTCTTGGATTAAGGCCAATTGCCTTACTGGAGCAGCCCTGGACAATAGTGACCAATCTCTTTGTCCATTCTGGCCTGTGGCACATCCTGGCCAACATGCTGACCCTTTATTTCTTTGGCAGCTATTTGTCCCGCATAATCGGTGACCGCCGCTTCCTCATTATCTACTTCGTCGGCGGTATACTGGGTAATATTTTCTACATAATTCTGGGAAATCCGTTCGCCATCGCCATCGGTGCCTCTGGAGCCGTTTTTGCCCTGGGTGGTGCCCTGGCGGTAATGAGACCCAGAATCAGGGTTATCGTCTTCCCGATACCCGCCCCCATCCCCCTGTGGATAGCGGTCATCGGTGGCTTTCTCATCCTCTCCTTCCTCCCCCACGTAGGCTGGCAGGCCCACCTCGGCGGTCTGGTTTTCGGTCTCATCGCCGGCTACTTCTTCAAAAAGAGACAGCGCTATATCATCTGGTAGCGGAGGTTCAGGTGAAAGTTCTGGGCATTATGGGCAGTCCGAGAATAAGGGGTAATACCGACCTGCTTCTGGATGAAGCGCTGCGCGGCGCCCGGAGTCAGGGGGCGGAGGTGGAGAAGCTAGTGGTGGATAAGCTCAATATTGCCCCCTGCCGGGAATACTACGTCTGCCTGAAGGAAGGCAACTGCGCCATCAGAGACGACATGGATGAGATATACGCCAAGCTGCTTAATGCCGACCGGATAATCGTCGCCTCGCCGATATTTTTCTACGGGCTCACCGCCCAGCTCAAGGCACTCATTGACCGCTGCCAGGCGACCTGGGCCAGAAAGTATGTGCTCAAGCAGAAACTGCCCGACTCGGGAAGGAAGGGCGCCTTTATTGCCGTCGGCGCGACCCATGGCAGGAAACTGTTTGACGGCTCAAGATTAACCCTGAAGTACTTCTTTCAAGCCATCAATGTGGAATACAGCGAAGAGCTGCTTATCCCCGGCGTGGATAAAAAAGGGGAAATCAAAACGCACCCCACCGCCCTGTCCGATGCCTTCAAGCTGGGCAAGCGGCTGGCTCAAGGCTAGCCCCATCTATATTAGATGGCACTGTCTATCGGCGGTCGGCCCCGCCTTTCCAGCTTGATGGTATAAATCGAGGAGCCCTTCAATAAGAGACTGGACACAATATAGCTCACCACGCATATGATTACTATTGCCGGAAATAGCTCAAAGCAACGAGCCATCTCGGGCACCTGGAACATGGCAGTCAGCGGGGCGCGGGCAGCGCCGGCAAAAAGGGCCGCCATGCCACCTATGCCGTACGCCATTGGCGAGCCGAGCAAATTCGCTGAAGGCACAACGGCGTTAAGCGCGTAGCCGCAACCCAAGCCAAACAGGGTGCCGATGTAAAGGGTCGGCGCAAATATCCCCCCACTCCCGCCGGAGCCAATGGTAAACGAAGTAGCTATAATCTTGGATAGACTCAGCAGTAACAGCATAGCTATGGAGAGCTTGCCCATCAGGGCCAGATCCATCCCGCCATAGCCAACACCCATTATTCCGTAGTACATCGGCTCAATACTACCGCCCGTGCTCATGGTGTAATGCCAGGCAAATATTGCCGTTAATATTCCGCCCACCGACATGCCGATGGGTACCTTTAGAAAATCGGGGACCCTGCGTAGATTATCAAAGCGGTCCTCAACATAATAAAATACCCTGACCCAGATAAAGGAAAGCACGCCAAAAATCAAGCCCAAAAAGACGAAGCCAATTAAATCGGCCGACGTGCAGGCTAAATTGGAGAGTGTGGTCTGAAAAGCCGGCCTGGTGCCGAGGACTAAAGACGCCACCCAAGCTCCAGTTACCGAGGCAATAAAACACGGAATTAGATACCGGAAATTAACCTTCCGCAGAATTATTTCCGTCCCGAAGAAAGCGCCCCCTATCGGAGCGTTAAATGTCCCGGCTATGCCCGCCGCCGCACCGCAAGCGGTCAACAAGCGGCACATTTCTTTGTCCAGTTTGAAAAACTGACCAAGCGTGGAACCAACTCCCCCGCCAATTTGAGCCACCGGCCCCTCTCTGCCAGCGCTACCGCCACTGCCCAGCGTAATACTGGAAACGATAATTTTGATGATGGCTACCCTTTTTCTCACCATCCCGTTCAGGAAATGAACCGACTCCATAATTTCGGGTACGCCATGCCCTTTTGCCTCTCTGGCCAGGGTAAATATAATCGGTCCGATTACCAGTCCGCCTAAAATTGGCACCAGAATCAAACCAAAGTGGAATCCATTGAGATTAAGTGCCGAGGTGAACGGGAAAATGCGCTCAAAGAAGACCCAGTAGAAGACTTCAATCATCTTCCGAAAAATAATGGCGCCGGCGCCACCACCCACGCCAGCCGCCACCGCAAACAGGGATATCTTGCCCCAACCGAGCGCAGAATAGTCTAGTCTGCTTTTGGGCTCATCGGCCCGGCTTGGTATCGCTTCTTTAGCTGAATCAGTTTGCACGGGACGCGTTATCTCCTGCTAATTCATCAGACCAGATAAGCTGGCATCGCCAAAATGGAAAAGATAGCTGCCAGATAGCTGCCAAAGAGAGGGTCTTGAGAAAGCTTGTCCCTGTTTTTCGTCGGCGGTCACCGTTAATGGTGTAGCTGGTTATCTGCATCATAAGCTATGGTGAGCCGCAGAGGACTCGAACCTCTAACCGGCTGATTAAGAGTCAGCTGCTCTGCCAGTTGAGCTAGCGGCCCGTATTTGAATCCTAGCACCTATTCTAACACCAGAACCGCGGGGCTGACAAGTCAGCCAGTTACCCCTTTAGACTGTTGACAGTTGACTTCGGCTTATGGTAAACTAACAAATTACTGTCCACTAGTTTGGCCATTAATCGATAGATTAAAGTCTATGGTCCAATCTATCGGTGCCTAATGGATGAGCTTTGGCTCATCCATTGATATTGTGTGGACAGAAAGGAGAAAATTGCCGACAGTTAATCAGCTTGTCCATAAAGGGCGCAAAAAGCTGGGTAGTAAAACCACCGCGCCCGCGCTGCGGATTACCTACAATGCCCTGAAAAACCGGACCACGGAGGGTAAGGGTTCTCCGCAGAGGCGGGGGGTCTGCATGCAGGTTAAGACGACTACCCCCAAGAAGCCCAACTCGGCACTGCGCAAGATTGCCCGGGTAAGGCTGACCAATGGCATCGAAGTTACCGCCTACATCCCCGGTGAGGGACACGAACTGCAAGAGCATTCGGTGGTCCTGCTGCGGGGCGGGCGGGTAAAGGACCTGCCTGGCGTGCGCTACCATATCGTCCGCGGGGCACTGGATGCCAGCGGGGTGGCTAATCGACGCCAGAGCCGTAGCCGTTACGGTGCCAAACGAACCAAAGCCGTGGTTGAGGAAACCTAATTAGCTAAAGGAGTTTCGGAGAGGTAAAATGCCAAGGCGAGCCAGAGTTTTTAAAAGGGAAAAATTCCCCGAGGCTAAATATAACAATGCCACCCTAGCCAAGCTGATTAATAAGATAATGAAGCGGGGCAAAAAGTCCACTGCGGAGAGCATTATCTACGATGCCCTGGATATTATAGAACAGCGGGGCGCCAAGTCCCCGGTCAGTGTGGTGGAACAGGCGGTGCGTAATGCCACCCCCCTTCTTGAGGTGAAACCACGCCGGGTTGGTGGGGCTACCTACCAGGTGCCGATAGAGGTCCGCCCGGAGCGGGGTACCTCGCTAGCCCTGCGCTGGCTACTGAAATCAGCCGGGACCAGGGCGGGCAAATCAATGGCCGAGAAGCTGGCGGCGGAATTTATTGATGCCTCCAATGAACAAGGCGCCACTATTAAAAAACGTGATGATACCCACAAAATGGCCGAGGCTAACCGGGCCTTTGCCCATTACCGGTGGTGAGGGGATATAGAGGGATATACATTCTATGGTCAGAAATCCGATGCCAATAACACCCAAAATAGACGACAGACTTATGCCCGGGCGCTTCCCGCTGGAGCGGGTGCGCAACATTGGCATTATTGCCCATATTGACGCCGGTAAGACCACCGTCACCGAGAGGATACTTTATTACACCGGACGCACCTATAAAATCGGCGATGTGGACGAAGGCACCACGGTGATGGACTGGATGAAAGAAGAGCGGGAACGCGGTATTACCATCACCTCGGCGGCGACCACCTGCTACTGGCAGGAGCACCGCATCAATATTATTGATACCCCGGGCCATGTGGACTTTACCGCTGAAGTTGAGCGCAGCCTCAGAGTGCTTGATGGCGGGGTGGTTGTCTTTGATGCCGTGGCCGGGGTTGAAGCCCAGTCAGAGACAGTATGGCGTCAGGCGGACCGCTATCGGGTGCCCCGTATCTGCTTTATCAACAAGATGGACCGCGTCGGAGCTAATTTCAACCGCACTATAGCTATGATTGAAAAGCGTCTCAAAGCCAAACCCCTGCCGATACAAGTCCCCCTGGGCAGTGAAGCCTCATTTGAAGGCATTATTGACCTGGTAGAAAACAAGGCATGGCACTTTGATGAGGACCCCAAGTCAGAGCCAATAGAAGTAGCCATTCCCAAGCACGAGCAAGCCAGATGTGCCGAGTTTCGCCAGGCATTAATTGAAAAACTGGCTGAAGAAGACGAGTGGATTATGACTGCCTATCTCAACGAGGATAAAATCACCGCCGCCGAGCTAAAAGCCGCCTTAAGAAGGGTAACCCTGGCCAATAAGGGAGTGCCCATTCTGTGTGGTAGCGCCCTGAGGAATAAAGGCGTCCAGCCGTTACTTGAGGCTATTATCAACTACCTGCCCTCACCATTAGATGTGCCGCCAGTAAAGGCGATTGACAGCCGTAAGGGCACCGAAGTTACCCGCCCGGCCAGCGATGATACGCCTCTTTCGGCGCTAGCCTTCAAGGTTGTCACCGACCCCTTTGTCGGCCGGCTGGTCTACCTGAGGGTCTACTCCGGTAGAGTAAAATCGAGAGCTCAGATATTTAACGCCGCCCGGGATGAGAGAGAGCGCATCGGGCGGCTACTTTTAATGCATGCCAACCGCCGTGAGGAAGTAGCCGAAGCCAGCACCGGCGATATCGTGGGTAGCCTGGGGCTAAGGCATACCTTCACCGGCGACACCCTATGCGACCCGTCCCACCCGCTGCTTCTGGAATCTATCCGCTTCCCGCAGCCGGTGCTCTC
>CAZMTT010000025.1:0-16148 GCA_964569555.1 uncultured Dehalococcoidales bacterium
CGGGGAACTGCATAAAGTCAATGCCGCTATGCTTTTTAATTGCCTCCCTCAGGCTGAGCTGCGGCCAGGGCGGCTTGAAGCTGATTATTTCGTCACCAGACTTAACCTGGTTGCTGCCCAGAACCTGCTGGCAGACCTTGGCTACCATCTCTTCCAGCATCTTCATCACGTCGTGGTAGTCGGCGTAGGCTTCATAGCTTTCCAGCATGGTGAACTCCGGGTTGTGCTTGGTGGAGATACCCTCATTGCGGAAGATGCGCCCCAGCTCGTAGACCTTGTCCAGGCCACCGATAAGCAGCCTCTTTAAGTGGAGCTCCAGGGCGATGCGCAGGTAGAAGTCCTGGTCAAGGGCGTGGTGGTGGGTGGTGAAGGGCAGGGCGAGGGCACCGCCGGCGGCAGGCTGCAGCACCGGCGTTTCCACCTCAATAAAGCCCCGCTGGTTGAGAAAGTGACGGACCGCCGAAATCACCTGGCTGCGTATCTGGAAGATTTCCCTGACCTCGGTGTTGCTGATGAGGTCCAGATAACGCTGGCGGAAGCGCTTGTCAATATCGCTCAGCCCGTGCCACTTCTCGGGCAGGGGCTGAAGTGACTTGGCCAGCAGGGTAAAGTTAGCTACCTCAAGGGTTGGCTCGCCGGTCTTGGTCCGGAAGAGCCGGCCGCTGGCGCCGATAATATCGCCAATATCTATCTCCTTGAACAGCTTGAGGCTGGCCTGGTCCAGGCTTTCGTGGTTGAAGTAGAGCTGAATCTTGCCCGAGCTGTCATGGATGTCAACGAAGGAGATTTTACCCATCTCCCGGTTAGCCATAACCCGGCCGGCGAGATTGACCTCAGGGGCTTCTTTTTGACCTGACGCCTCCTGCTGCTGTACCAGGGCTATCGCTTGCTGGGTGGTGTGGCTGCGGTGATAGCTGGCCGGGTAGGGATTAACCCCCAGGGCCCGGATGCGTTCCAGCTTCTGCTGTCTTTGCTTGGTGATGCGTTCCAGTCTGGTTGCCATTTCTCTAATAATATCGCAAAAAGGCGGTGAGTTCTATACTCCCCGCCATATATTTTATCTCTGGTCTAGGCTGGAGTGCTCTGGCTTGATTTAAATCGGGCTAGATCATTAAGCCAGGCAGTTGACTTTATCTCCCGTTCCAGTAAATATCTCTGGTAGTCTCGCATCAATATTTCCAGCTGGTGGGACAGCTCCGGGGTTAGTTTCAGCCTCTGGGCGGTGGGGTAATCGCTGGCCTGCAAAAACCGAAGTACCTTCAGTGCTTCCGGTGATAGGGGATAGCCCAGCGGCTGGCCCGGTCGGCAGTTGGGGCAGAGCATACCGCCGGCATCGGGGCAGAAGTAGTTGGTCACCGGCTCCAGGGGTGCCTGGCAGGTGACACACTGTTGAAGCTGGGGGCGGTAGCCGACTTTGTCCAGAAGTTGCAGCTCAAAGTAGCGCAGGACCAGCTCTTTATTATTTGCCTGGCAGAGCTGCTGCATCGTTTCCAGGAGCAGCTGGAACAGGGGCTGGTTTTCCGCTTCGTCGGGGGTGAACTTGTTGACTAGCTCGGTGAGATAGAGGGCATAAGACGCTAGCTCCAGGTCACTTTTGAGGGGCAAAAAGCTGTTGATGGTCTGGCTGCCGGTTATGGTGTCCAGATTTCGGCCCCTGGCCAGCGAGACCAGACTGTGGGTCAGCAGTTCAAGGTGCCCGGCCAGCTTGCTGCGGGGGCGGCGCACCCCTTTGGCAAATCCCTGAATCTTGCCCAGGTGGGGGGTGTAGAGGGTAAAAATTCGGTCCGCCTCACCCAGCTTGGTCTTTTTAATAATAATCGCTTCGGTCTGATAATTTCTTGGCTTGGCCATTATCGGGTGAATCTCCCGTCGTCTTTTTGGGTAGGCAATTTATGCACCCCTTTCTCCAGCCAGCCAATTTTATTAGCTTCTCTAGTGTCAAATTCGGGTACATAGGGCTTTATGTCTAGGAGGGGGGTGCCATCAACCATATCCACATCTTGGATATAAAGGAAACGCCCCTCCACCTTGATGAGGCGGACTACGGAGAGACCAATTGGGTTGGGTCGGCTTGGACCACGTATGGCGAAAATACCGCGTGTTTCATCATCCATGAAGGGCTTGGCTTCTAAGGTGGTGCCGCGGGCTAAGTGAAAGTGATATATCAGGATAAGGTGAGAAAAGCCGTCAATGTCTTTCAGCCCTTTAGCGTATTCTGGGAATACCTCAACCGTCCCTCGGACATCCTCAGCCCCGGCCGGTTGAATCGGCGTCCCTTTCGGTTCTTTAAACGGAGAGTGAATGACACCGATTGGCTTGTATTTTATCTCGTTCATTTTTATGGTTTACCTTGCTTCTTGATGAGTATCTTCTTTACCTGCCCGATTGTCTCACGGACATATTTCTCGTCCAGCGCACCGACGGCTGAAGGCGTCTCGAAGATTCGCTTGGGCAGGTGGTAGTCATCCAGCGAGAAGCCCTCTCTGAACTTGAAGCGATATTTTTCACTATGAATTTCTTCACCGAGGCGATGAAGGTCTTCGGGAGGAATATCAAAGCCGGCTATCTGGAGTGCCCTTGAGACTAAATCTGGTTTGTATATTTCCCGCGCAAAGAAACAGATAGTCAGGCTGGTCAAAATCTGGCGCCAGCGCTCCTCTTTGAGCAGGGTCTCGGCAAGCTCCCTGGGGGTGAGCTTTTCTTTGACCAGAACCTTCTGGTCAACGCTGTAGCCGGCATTATCGCAGTGATGGTGTCGGGCGGCGATAAAAGTGCCGACATGTTGCGCTGGCCCGGTGTGATAACCAGGCATTTCGTTTTTGCCGAAGGCGAGGGCAAAATCCTGGCCGCCATATATGGAGGCGGCATGCACCACTCCCCGTGCCAGTGCCTGATAGAACTCATTGGGCTGTTCCACAATGAGCGGTATCGCCTTCAGGTAGCTGGTGTAGTCCCCCCAGCTGAGCTTGATGCCCGATGTTTCCTTTTCGGAGATGAGACCCTGCTCCTGGGCTTCGGTGGCCCAGGCCAGGATTACGCCGGTGCTCATCGCATCCACCCCCACCTCATCTACCTTTTCCAGCAGCTTGAGCAGTCCTCTGGCATCGGAGATGCCGAGCATTGGCCCCAGGGCATAGAGGGGCTCGTAATCGTAGGCGATCATTGAGGTTTTATAGAAGAAGTCCTCATCTCCATAGGGCTCTCTCAATGCCGCCAGATGGATGCAGGCTACCGGGCAGTGAGCACAGGCAAGTCGCCGGCCCAAATAATGTTCGGCAAAGGCTTCCCCGGAAATCTCGCTGGCACCTTCAAACTGGGCATCTTTCAGATTTCGGGTAGGCAGGGCACCTATCTTGTTTAGCGGCAGGACGTTCTCCGGCGTGCCCAGGTCATGATATTTCTTCATCGCCGGGGTATTGACGGCTGCCTGGTAAATCTCGTCGTATATTTTCTGGTACGATTTCGGGTCGCTTACCGGTAGGGAGCCTTTACCGGAGACGACCAGCGCCTTCAGCTTTTTGCTGCCGAAAACAGCCCCCAGGCCGAGTCGGCCAAAGTGGCGGTAGGTTTCAGTGGCGACGCCGGCATAGGGAATAAGCTTCTCCCCGGCTCGGCCGATACGCATAATAGTCCTGAATCCAGCGGCGGTCTCTTTACTCCTGATAACCCTGCCGGCCGTAATCACGCTTCTCATTCCCCACAGGGCAGACGCATCCCGGAAGTGAACCTGGTTGCCATCGATAGCCAGGTAAAGCGGAATTTCACTGGCGCCTCTAATCACGATGGCGCCGTAGCCGGCCAGGCGGATGGCGATGGCACTTCGCCCCCCAGCGTGGCTTTCACCTAAATTACCGGAGTGCGGTGATTTGAATAGAGTTATCGTTTTGGAGGCAACCGGAAACAGCCCGTTCAAGGGGCCAACGGCAAGTATAATTGGATTCTGGGCACCGAGGGCATCGCACCCCTTCGGGCATTCTTCATGGAGAAGTTGTATGCCGACACCAACGCCACCGATGTACTTGTCAAAGAGGTCCTGTCTTCTCTCAACCCAGGATTGCTTCTTGGAGAGGTCAACATAGAGGATATTAGCCAGGGTATCATCTTTTAGCATGTCACTGCCTCCAATTTTACTAGTTCGAGCACCCCGTGGGGGCAGTATTTGACGCAGTAGCCGCAGTGGATGCATATCATCGGTTTATTGGCTTCATCATCCCAGAAAATAGCCCCGATGGGGCAGGCGTCCTGGCAGTTACCGCAGCCGATGCATTTGGTCAGGTCAACCCGTACCCCCTTCCCCCTTTTAGCTTTAAGGGCGCCCGAAGGGCATACTTTAACACAGGGTGGGTCCTCACAGGCACGGCAGACGATAACGACAAAGCCCCTTTCCATTCCGCCCGCTGACCTGACTCCGATGCAGGTTCTAGTTAGCCCGGCCTTCCCCATCAGCCGGGAGCAGGCGAACATACAGCTCTGGCAGCCAACACACCTTTCCGTGTCAACTACGGATAGCTTCATTAGCTTCACCCCTTCTTCATTTCAAGATAATATAAACCCCAGAGCGGGGGTTGCCGGTAGAACTGGGGTTAGTATAAAAAATTTTTCGGGCATATTTTACTAAAATTCCTGTCTGCCTTCAATGGCCCGGCTGAGGGTAACATCATCGGCATATTCCAGTTCGGTGCCGAAGGGAAGCCCCCGGGCGAGGCGGGTAACCTTGATGCCCAGGGGCGAAATAAGCTTGCTCAGATACATGGCGGTCTGCTCACCCTCCAGATTGGGGTTGGTGGCTAAAATAACTTCATTAACCGGGCTGTCCTTCAGCCGTGCCATGAGTTCTTTGATTCTGATGTCGTTAGCGCCGACTCCCTCGGTTGGTGAGATGGCACCATGGAGTACATGATACCGCCCGCGGTAAATTCCGGTGTGTTCTAAAGCCAGAATGTCCTGCGGTTGTTCCACGATGCAGATCTGGCTCTGGTCGCGCTGGTCACTGCGGCATATGAGGCAGGGGTCGGCGTCGGTGACATTAAAGCAGAGGGAACAGAGCTTAATTGCCTTTTTTACGGACAGGATAGCCTCGGCTAGCGGTCGGGTCTGCTCTTCCGGGGTGCGCAAAAGATAGTAGGCCAGGCGCTGGGCGCTCTTGGGGCCGACGCCGGGCAGCTTGTTGAGTTCCTGGATAAGCTTGTCTATGGCTTCGGCAGTCATGATTTAGCTTTAATCTCCTCCCGGTTTATGATGTCACCTCTTAGGTCAAGCCTGGGATTTTCAGACCGCCGGTTAGCTTGCCCAGACGCTGGGTGGTGAGTTTCTGTGACTTGCTGATGGCCCCACTTACTGCCTTGAAGACCAGATCTTCCAGATTTTCGGCCTGGCTCGGGTCGATTACCGTGGGTGATATTTTTATCGATTGTAGTTTCTGGCGGCCAGTAATGGTAACCTTAACCGCACCCTTGCCTGACTGGGCTTCCAGAATGGTGTTATCCAGTTCCTGTTGCGCCTTCTCCAGCTTTGCCTTGAGTTGCCAGGCCTGGCCCAGCATAGATAGGTTCATTTCTCCTCCGTATCAATAATTTGGGCACCCATATTCAGGGCTGCTTTCAGCAGGTGGTTTGCCTCCGGCTCGTAGATACAGCGTATATGACAGGGATGTCCCAGGAAGTGACTGAGAATTTTCTCGGCGGTCCGCTGGTTCTCTAACTTCTCAATCTGCTCTTTATGATAGGCATATTTGAAGGATAAGACCACCGTATCATCTTCGAGGCTTACTACTCTGATGCCGGCACTTCTCAGGATGGCAATCGCCGGCGTTCTTCGGGTGTCTTCCGGGGCTTGTTCAATAATCTGCTTCCAGTTGGCGCTTATCCTCTCAATTTCACTGCCGGGTGGGGGTGGTGGGGTAGTAACTTCTGCCTTAGCTTCAACCGGCTCGGCTTCAGCCGGTGGGGTAGTAACCTCCGCTTTAATTTCGGCTACTTCAGCTTCGGCCGGTTCCGGTCTGGCCGCCCGTTTTCTGGGTTTGGCCTTGGCTTCTTCAGGCGGGGGTGGAGGGGGCGTAACCGCGGGCTCGGCGGCGGCTACCGGCGGGGGTAGTTCCTCTTCAACCTTGGGGGTGGGGATGGCTCTGGCCTCTTTTTCGGTCAGGATGGAGTCAACCAGGGCCAGCTCCAGGGGCAGGGTGGAGTAGCTATTGAAACCAGACTCAAGCTCGCCGAAGAGCTTGACGGCAGTCAATATCTGGGGAAGGGAAGCTTTAGCGGCCAGGTCTTTTAATTCGGCTATCTCCTCGGTGGTGAAATCAAGTGCCTGGTCAGCACCGGTCTTTATTAATAATACTCCCCGCAGGTATTCCATAAGCTCGCGGACGAATTGCCTCAAGTCCAGGCCATCGCTGTTGACATTATTGATGGTGGCGATACCGGCGGAAACATCTTTATTGACGATGTGCTTTATTACCTCTTTGGCCCGCCAGTCTCCGGTGATACCGAGAATCGCCTGCGCCTGGTGAAGCCCGATTTCGGCGCCATAATAGGTGGCCAGTTGTTCCAGCAGGTTCTCGGCATCGCGCAGGCTGCCCGTGGCGCTCTTGGCCACCAGGCGTAGCGCTTCCGGCTCGATTTTAATCCCTTCCTTCTGGCAGATGCCGGTCAGTTTGGCGGTGATATCGTTGAGTGGCAGGCGGTGGAAATCAAAGCGCTGGCAGCGTGATTGAATGGTGGGCAGGACCTTGTGGGCTTCGGTGGTCGCCAGCACGAAGATGACAGTTGGGGGCGGTTCCTCAAGGGTCTTGAGCAGGGCATTGGAGGCGCTGGTGCTGAGCATATGGACTTCGTCGATGATATAGACCTTATAGCGCGCCTGGTTGGGGGCATAATTGACCTTCTCGCGGAGATTGCGGATGTCGTCAACCCCGGTGTTGCTGGCAGCATCAATCTCGATGAAATCAACCGCGCTACCGTCGTTTATTGCCTGGCACACGGCGCAGGCATTACACGGCTCACCCTGGCCATTAGTAAGGCAGTTTACCGCTTTGGCCAGGATACGACCGGTGCTGGTCTTGCCGGTGCCGCGCGGACCGCAGAAGAGATCGGCGTGTGATACCCGACGGCTGCTCAGGGCATTAAGCAATGTCTGGGTGATATGTTGCTGACCAACTACTTCGGCCAGGGTTTGGGGACGCCATTTGCGATAAAAGACCTGAGATGACATCTCTTTTATTATACCTTATATTATCAAATTTCGGAATAATTTCGGCAGCAATTGAAAAATTGTGAAACTAATCATACAATAGGGGGAAGGGTTTGGCGATGGCTGATAAGATTGAAAAATTAGACAAGGTATCTTCCCGCATTCTGGATGATATGGAAAGTGATACTGATGCTTTCGGCAGAGCGCTCACCAGAGCTGAGGAACTCAGCCGGTTGGCTCGCGAGGCTGCCGAGGGCTCGATAAGGGTTTCCCAGGAGGCAATCCGCCGGGCTGAGGCATTGAGCCAGGTAGCTAAGGAGACGGCTGAAGAGGCGAAACAGCTGTCGCTGGAAGCGGTGCGCCGGGCGGAAGAAGTAATCAAGAGCACCCGGGCGATTGCTGAGAAGGCGGCCAGGTCTTCCCAGGAAGCGGTGCAGCAGGCCGAGGAAGCTATCCAATCAACCAAGTGGGCTACCGAGGCGTTAACCAAAGCCTTTGCTGAAGCGGCGCATAAAGCTGAGGAAACTGCCCAGTCGACCAAGCAGGGGGCTGAGGAGTCCATAAAAGTATCCCAGGAAGCGATAGCTCGGACTGAGGCAACCGACCAGTCGGCTAAGCAGATGGCTGAGGAGTCACTCAATACATCTCAGGAGACGATGCGGCGGGCTGACGAAGTAAGCCAGATGGCGCGCAAGATTGCTAATGAAGCCAAACAGGCATCAATCGAGGCGACCACCAGAGCGGAGAAAGCAGGCCGGGCGGCTGAAGAAACCGCCAAGTCGACGGAGCGGCTCTTTGCCAAAGTAATGGCCCGGGCTGAGGAAATAAGCCGGATTGCGGAGGAGACAGCCGAGAGCTCGGTCAGGGCATCAGAGGAAGCGGTCAGCCGGGCTGATGGGATAGTCCAATCACTCCGCCAGGCTACTGCTGAAGCCAAGAAAGCCTCTGAGGAAGCCATCACCAAGGCTGATGAGGTAGGTAAGTCGGCCTGGCAGACTATTGAGGAGGCCAAGAAAGCGGCTGAGGAAACCATCAGCAAGACTGATGAGATTAGTAAGCTGGCGGAGCAGACCGTTGCCGAATCGAAGAGGGTATCGGAGGAAGCGGTAAGCCGGGCTGACGAGATTAGCAAATCGGCTAAAGAAGCTGTGGAGACATCGGCCAAGGCGTCGCAGGCAGCGATAACTCAGGCTGAGGAAGCCAATAAACTGGCTAAAGCGGCGGCTAAAGAAGCCACCAAGCTATCACAGGAGGCGGCTGCTGAATCAAAGAAGGTCGCTGAGGCGGCGGTAAGCCGCTCTGAGGAAGTCAGCCAGGCGGCTCAGGCAGCCGCTGCCGAGGCAAAAAAGGCATCACAGGAAGCTATAACCAGGTCTGAGGCAGCCGGTAAATCGGCTAAAGAAGCCTCCGAGACATCAGCCAGGGCGTCTCAGGAGGCGATGCTGCGGGCTGAGAAAGCCAGCAAGTCAGCTAAATCGGCGGCGGAAGCATCGGCGAAATCAGCCAAAGAAGCCGCCGAGCAGGCGATAGCCGCCGCCAGAGAAGCGGCCGCAGCCTCAATCAAGGCGTTTGAACAGGCCATCGGCGGACCGGAAGCGATAAGCCGGCTGACCGCAGCTGCCCAGGAGGTAGCGGGCAAACCCCAGGAAGCCGCCCCGGGTAAGGTGGCTAAAGCCAAGGGAAAGAAAGAAGAAGCAGTGAAGGTTGGCCGGGATATTGAGAACCGTTTGGAGTTATTAGCCAGGATGTTTGCCGAAAATAAAACCAAACGAGCCACAAAAGAGGAAAGTGAGGCAGAGGAAGAGACGGAAGAAGAGGAGGAGTAACACCGAATCACGGTAACAGGTAATCGGGGCACAGGTATCTTGACTTTTCACGGGGTAAACCATATACTTGTGCCGAAAATTCGCAAGATTTTAGATTAAAGGGGGTGTCTTCTTATGGTAGACCCGAAAGAGCAAGCTCAGAAGATGGGGAAGAAAGCCGAGGAGCCAGTAGTGGAACCAGTGGCTGAGGTTCAGGGGGGGGCAGAAGAAGCCATGGCTGATGTCCGGGAACAGGCCGCGGGACCCCTGGCTGAGGTTCTGAAACGGGTAGAACAGGCCTATGCTGCTTATGTTGATGCGGAGAAAGAGGTGGCTAGGGTCTACAAGTCAAATGAGCAGCAGGTGGAGAAAGCCTATAAAGAGGCTGAGCAGCAGGCCAATATCGCTTGTGAGCAGGGCGTGGAAAGAGCCGCCCGAAATCGCGAGCGGGCGGAACAGCTGGCTGAGGAAGCATATCGCCGGGCCAAGGAACAGGCTAAGAAGAATTATGAAGAAAGCGTCAAGCGGAGCCTGGAATCCCGCAGGGAAGCCGTAGAGCAGGCCTGGGCAATGCGCACCGAATCTATAGAACGGTCCTGGAAATTCTACTCCAAAGAGAAAAGATAAAGAGGCAAGTTAGCTAATCTTGGGGAAGTTACAGTAGCGAGGGTATATCGCGGAAGGCATCCTCGATTCCTCGGTGTTCATACTCTATCCCTTCCCATCTCGTCTTATAGGAAGAGATATAACTAATAGCTCTGGTAAAGTACTCCATAACCTTGCCGACGTTGGTAAGTTCAGATAGTATCAAAGTGACTTCTATGGCACGTTTTTCCCGGGGATAATCACCACTCCTGATTATCGCTTCAGTGGCCACGCGTTTGAGGCAACCCCCGATTTCATTAAGCAGTGACATATTCAATTCATCGGGTGGTGCCGAGAGGAGATACAGGGCTCGCTTGGCATCTGAGGGACGGCACTTAAGCGACAGGTCGCTTATGGCATCACTCATTGACTGAACCCCTCGGCGGCTTTCAACCGGCTGCTCCCTGAAATCCGAGGTTCCACCAAAGGGATGCTTGAGCATAGGTATCTGGGTCCGGCCGTGACCGATTACCGTCCACCCCGACAGGGTCTGGATTATGTCTCCGGCGTCGATAATCTTGGCGCCGATGAATTTCGGCTTCTTCTCTTCACCGGCGCAGAGCAGGTTATAAAAGGGACTGACCACACGGGTATTAATCTTGGCCAGGTTGTTCTGAATCGAGGCATCTTTGGTAATATACCTCTGGTTGTCAATCAGAAAGACGGCATCAGCCACCAGGTAAGCCGATTTGAGGCAGGTGGCGGTGTTGTATATCGTTCTCTCCTCCACCTTCTCTTCGTGCCGGAAAGGAAGGACAATAATGTTGTATATCGGCTTTTCCGGGTAGCGCTCTTTGAGGTTTTGGGTCAGTATCGGTATTGCTCCCGAACCGGTACCGCCGGCGGCACTGGCAATGACCACGAAGGCATCGGTCTCGTGGAATCGCTTGGTGTTTTTAACCGCTTCGGAGACCTTATCGCCATCTTCCCGGGCTATCTCGGCGCCCAGCTCGTTTATTTTGCCGACACCGTGGCCGCCTGTCTTTTGAGCGCCGATAAGTACCCGGTGCGCTTGGTCTGGTCTGATGAAGGATAGTCCGCTTAAATCAGCAATATCGGTGTTGACGGCAATAATGTTGCTGATTATATCAATACCACGCTGACCGCGTGCTCTTCCATTTAGACGAGCAAACTCATCGGCAACCCGTCCACCACACTGTCCGCAACCAATAACTAGTAGCTTCACTTTTCACCTTGATACCAAAAACCAGTTTTTCCCTATAGTAACGTTGGGATGTCTTTGCCGACTTCTTCCAGGGTTCTAAGCCTGCCCGCAGACTCTTCTTCTCTCCGTTTGAACTCAGGGATGAGAGTGGTTGATCTGCTATAGTACTCCCTGACCTTTTCCACATTGCTCAGTCCGGACAGAATCAGGGTAAGCTCGACAGAGGTTCTCTCCCGGGGGTAGTCACCATTCCTGATGGTAGCCTCCGGGGCAATACCCCTTAGATAGTCGCCAAGTTCCTTGACCAGGTCCATATTCATTTCTTTATGCGGTGCCGCCAGGAGGTATAGTGCCCGGCTGGCATCTGAGCAATCGCAGGTAATGGAAAGCTCGCTCATCGCTTCATCCATTGCCTGGATTCCCTTGTGGATTTCGGTGCTCTTGGTCCTGAAGTCGGACTTGCGGGGCAGAGGTAGATTAAACATCGGCACCTCTGATTTGCCGTGACCGATGGTGGTCCAACCGGTCAGTGTCTGTATGATATCGCCGGCATCGACGGTTTTGGCGCCGATGTATTTGGTTTTCTTCTCCTCACCCGCGCAGAGCAGGTCATAGAACGGTTCCACAATCATTTCGTTAATCTTGGTAAGGTTATTTCGGAGGGAGAAGTCCTTTCTGATATACCTCTGGTTGTCAATCAGAAAGACGGCATCAGCCACCTGGTTGACTGATTTAATGCAGAGCGCGGAGTTATAAATAGCTCTTTCTTCGGTTGACTCTTCATGCTCAAAGGGCAGGATAACCATGGCATATAGTGGTTTATCTACGTAGCGTTCTTTGATGAATTTGGTTAAGACCGGTAGTGCCCCTGAGCCGGTGCCACCGCCCGAAGAGGCGACCAGCAAAAAGGCGTCTGATTCATAGAACCGCTTGGCGCCTCGGATGGCATCGATAACCTTATCACTATCATCTCTGGCTATCTCAGCGCCCAGCTCGTTTATTTTACCAACGCCATGGCCACCGGTCTTTCTGGTTCCAATCAGGATTCTATGCCGGTAGTCAGATTTTATGTATGACAGCCCGCTCAGGTCAGCGGCATCGGTGTTTACGGCGAAGACACCGGGGGTTATTTCAATGCGGCGTTGGCTGCGTGCCCTTTTATTTATCCGGGCGAATTGGTCGGCAATCCTGCCGCCACACTGTCCGAACCCAATCACCACTAATTTCATTTCCCACCTCGGTCTTAAATATTTTACTTATTGTACTCATACAAAGGTAATGATGTCAATAGCCGATAAGTAACGGGGGTGTAATCACTATTTATAGCGCTTTATCGGCCAGAAAGTTAGCTAAATCAGCCAGACGGCAGCTGTAGCCCCACTCATTGTCATACCAGGCCAGCACCTTGACCATGTTGCCGCCGATGACCACGGTACTGGGGGCATCAAAGATGGCACTGGCCGGGTTGCCTTTGAAGTCGATGCTGACCAGCTTCTCTTCACAGTACTCCAGTATGCCTTTCATAGGTCCGGCAGCCGCAGCCTGGAAAGCCTGGTTGACCTGCTCGGTGGTAACCTCCTGGTTTAAATCGGCGACAAAGTCCACGATAGAAACAGTGGCTACCGGCACCCGGAAGGCAATTCCATCCAGCCTGCCCTTAAGCTCGGGGATAACCACCGTCACCGCCCTGGCGGCACCGGTGGTGGTGGGGATAATGTTCATCGCCGCCGCTCGGGCGCGGCGCAGGTCTTTGTGATACACATCAAGTATTTTCTGGTCGTTGGTGTAGGCGTGAATGGTGCTCATAAGCCCCCTGTCTATGCCGAAGCTCTGGTGCAGCACCTTGACCACTGGCGCAATACAGTTGGTGGTGCAAGATGCATTGGAGATAATATGGTGTTTCCGGGGGTCATACTTGTCTTCATTGACGCCGAGGACAATGGTGATATCTTCGTTTTTGGCCGGGGCGGAGATGAGCACCTTTTTCACACTGCCCTGGCGGTGGGCGGCTGCCTTGGTGGCATCGGTGAAGTGGCCGGTTGACTCAATCACGATATCTATGCCGTAGTCCGGCCACGGGATATTAGCCGGCTCGCGCTCCGCCAGCACCTTTATTTTTTGGCCATCAACTATAATTGCATCCTGGCTGGCTTTAACCTCGCCCGGGTAGCGGCCGTAGTTGGTGTCCCATTTAAGCAGGTGAGCATTGGTCTCGGTGTCGGTGAGGTCATTGATAACGGCTACCGCCAGTTTACCCTGGTAATACTGGTTAATTGCCCGCAGTGTTGACCGGCCGATGCGCCCGAAGCCGTTAATGCCAATCTTGGTTACCATTTCATCCCCCCTAAGCCGGTTTTAGACTATTTTCAGGCTGGCGAATGCCTTCATCCCGGCAAAGCTCGCCTTTTTGCCCAGTTCATCTTCAATGCTGAGCAGGCGGTTGTATTTGGCGGTGCGCTCGGAGCGGCAGGGAGCGCCGGCTTTAATCAGCCCGGTATTGAGACCAACGGCGAGGTCGGCAATAGTGGTATCTTCGGTCTCCCCAGAGCGGTGGCTTATTACCGCCGTCCAGCCGGCCTGCTGTGCCATCTTAACCGCAGCTATAGTCTCGGTCAGGGTGCCGATCTGATTCGGCTTGATTAAAATAGAGTTGGATGCCTTCAGGCTGATGCCCCGCTTGAGACGCTTAACGCTGGTAACATAGAGGTCATCACCGACCAGCTGAGTTCTACTGCCCAGCTTCTGGCTCAGTAGCTGCCAGCCCTCCCAGTCATCTTCGGCCATGCCGTCCTCAATGCTGATAATCGGGTAGAGGGATACCCACTTAACATAATAATCAACCATTTCCTGACTGGTGAGGGTAACCCCCTCTCTGGTCAGGATATATCGGCCGTCTTTATAGAATTCACTGGCGGCCGGGTCCAGGGCAATGAAGCAGTCTTTGCCCGGCTGGTAGCCCGCCTTTGCCATAGCGGCTAAAATGGCTTCCACGGCCAGCTTATTTGAGGGTAGGGAGGGGGCAAAGCCGCCTTCATCACCCACATTGGTGTCCAGCCCTCTGTCTTTGAGCACCCCCTTCAGGGAGTGGTAAATTTCACTGCCCATGCGCAGGGAGTGGCTGAAGCTGGGGGCTCCCGCGGGCACAATCATAAACTCCTGGAAATCGGTTGAGTTGGCGGCGTGCTTGCCGCCATTCAGAATGTTCATCATGGGCACCGGCAGGACATAGTGGGCGCTACCACTGATATAGTGATAGAGGGGCCTAGTTTGGGATTTGGCGGCGGCGTGGGCCACCGCCAGCGATATGCCCAGGATGGCATTAGCCCCGAAGCGTGACTTGTTTTCGGTGCTGTCAAGCTCAATCAGCTTGCCGTCAATAGCGGCCTGTTCTAGGGCTGACATGCCGATTACGGCTTTAGCCAGAGTTTGATTGACATTATTTACCGCCTTGAGGACACCCAGGCCGTTAAATCGCGAGGCGTCTCCGTCCCGTAGTTCGACGGCTTCATGCTTGCCGGTGCTGGCTCCGGAGGGCACCGCCGCCCCGCCGGTGGCCCCGTCGGACAGCCAGACCCTGACTTCAAGTGTCGGGTTGCCTCTGGAGTCCAGAATCTCACTGGCTTTAATGTTCTTAATAGTTGGCATGCTATTCCTCAACTTGACGAGATACTTGGCTGGTGGCCAGATTAAGGGCTTTATCCACCGCCTCAGCCGGATTTTGGGCTAAAATAATGGAACTGTCAACCTGGCCCTCCCTGGATAGCGACCAGGTATTCAGGCCGATAACCGGGATGTTGCTCTGCAGGGCGTGGCTTATCTCGGAGAGGGTGCCGTACTTGCCGCCGATGGCGATAACTGCCTGGGCTGATTTGACCACGATGACATTTCGGGCATAGCCGATGCCGGTAACTATCGGGATTTGGACATAAGGATTGGCCATGCGGCGGCTCTCCCCGGGCAGTATGCCGATAGTCATTCCGCCCTCAGTGCGGGCACCCCGGCAGGCTGCCTCCATAATGCCACCCATACCGCCGCAGACCAGAATAGCCCCTTTCCGGGCTATCTCCCGGCCGACTGCCTCAGCCAGCCCGGCTTCCTCTGGCGAGCACCGGCTGCCGCCAATGACGGCAATGAATTTCGGTTTTTTTGGCATTTTATGAAAAGAATTTCGGGCTATATGAAATTATAACACCTAAATCTGAGTATTAGCAAAGCTTTGCTTAAGCAAAGGACTAATTATACCGGCTCATAGCCATGGTTATACCCTCAGTGAGAAAGTAGAGGATAGCCTCGCTTACCTGAGGTATGACCTTACTGATGTCTTGCTTCTCGCCGGGGGTGAAATCACTGAGCACATAGGCAACAATATCCGTCTCGCTGGTTTCGGTTACCCCCTCAGTTTCATCGGGCCGCCCGATACCTACCCGCAGGCGGGGGAAATCCCGGCTTTGCAGCTCGGCGATGATGGACTCAATGCCTTTGTGCCCCCCCGAGCCTCCCCCCTGGCGGAGGCGAATCTTGCCTAGCGGCAGGTCAAGGTCGTCATGAATAACCAGGATGTCGCCGGGCGAGATTTTAAGCTTTTTTAGCAGGCGGCGGACCGATTGACCGCTTAAGTTCATATATGTCTGGGGCCGGGCCAGTGTAATTTTATTTCCGGCTACTTTGCCGGCGCCGGTGCGAGCCAGCGACTGCTTTTTATCGAAGCGAATGCCCTGTTGGCGGGCAAAGTAGCTCAGGCAGGTAAAGCCGATATTGTGGCGGTTGCCGGCATAGCTTCGCCCCGGGTTACCCAGGCCTATAATTAGCTTCATTTTGCTCTCTCTCCAGACGGCGGCGGAATTCTACCTCGGTGAGCTGCTCGGTGCCCAGTTCCCGGGCACGGGCCAGCTTTGTTGAGCCGGGGTCGGCGCCAACCACCAGATAGCTCGTTTTCTGGCTGACACTGCTGCCGGTGGTGCCGCCGAGGGCTTTTACCCTCGCCTCCGCCTCCGGCCGGCTGAAGCCTTCCAGCCGACCGGTGATGACAAACTCCATACCGGCCAGCGGCTGCTCTGCCGGCTTGGCCTCTTCTTCCTTAAGCCTGACTCCAGCCTCTTTCAGCCGTTTGATAATATCGCGGTTGGCCTCCTGGCGGAAGAAGGCAATAATGCTATCGGCAATCTTGGGGCCAATAGTTGGGACAGACATCAGCTTCTCTCTAGAGGCGTTGGATAGTCTGTCAAGGCTGCGGAACTCTCCGGCCAGAATCTCGGCCATCTCCTCACCGACGTGCCTTATCCCCAGGGCAAAGATAACTCTAGCCAGCGGCCTGTCTTTACTCTTCTCAATGGCGCTGAGCATAT
>CAZMTT010000026.1:0-15990 GCA_964569555.1 uncultured Dehalococcoidales bacterium
CTTGGGTTCAGCCGGTGATTAAAGCGGGGAGAATGTTGTCGCTAAGCAAAATCTATAAACCGATTCAGCGGGACCTGGTCAAGGTAGAGGAAATCCTGGCGTCGGTCACCAAGGTTGAGCCTGCCTGGCTGGCTGAAATGCTGGACTATAGCCTGAGCGGTGGGGGCAAGCGAATCCGCCCCGCCCTGGCGCTGCTATCGGGCAAGCTTCATGACTATAACCTTGATTACTTGCTGCCGATGGGGGTGGCGGTTGAGCTGATGCACACCGCTACTCTGGTTCATGATGATGCTATTGACAATTCGCTAATTCGCCGGAGCAAGCCGACGATTAACAGCGTCTGGGGTGAGGAGAAAGCGGTACTGCTGGGCGACTACCTGTTTGCCTGCTCCGGAGAGTTTGCCGCTGATACTCAGAACCTGCGGGTGGTCAGGCTGTTCAGCCAGACACTGGCGATTATTTCTACCGGGGAACTGGAGCAGACCTTCACCGCTTTCAATATGGAGCAGAGCTGGCAGGACTACCTCAGGCGAATTTCCCGTAAAACGGCCTCCCTCTTTTCGCTGGCAACGGAATCAGGGGCTATCCTGAGCCGGGCGCCGGAGAAGTCAATCGAGATTCTAAAAGATTACGGCTATAATCTGGGTATTGCCTTTCAGATAGTGGATGACATTCTGGACTTTATCGGCACTGAAGAGGAACTGGGCAAGCCGGTAGGCTCTGATTTAGCTCAGGGCACCCTTACTTTACCGGCGATACTCCTCATGGAGCAAGATCCTGATGATAACCCGGTAAAGAAGTCATTTAATGATGAGGACAGGCCGAAAAATATCGAACTGGCCTTAAAGATGGTCCGTGAATCATCAATTCCGGAGGCATGCAATCAGGTCGCCTCTGATTATTGTGCCAAGGCCTGCCGCAGTCTTAATCTCCTGCCGGATAAGGACAGCCTGCAGTCGCTAGTCCAGCTGGCTGGCTTTATTACCGAAAGAAGAAGATAACCGCTTATCTCTTCTCAAGTGAAAAGCTACCGTCCAAGTAGGTCTCTTTTTTCCGGGTGGGCAGTTTGGCTTTGAACCGGTCGATGGCGTACTGGCAGGCGGCAAAGCCATCCTGGCGGTGGGCGGAAGCCAGGGCAATAACCAGGTTGACATCGCCTACTTTCAGTTTGCCAACCCGGTGGTATATGGCGATATTATTTAGCGCCCATTTCTGTTCAACTTCGCTGGCTATCTGGCGCAGGGTGTTTTCCGCAGTGCCGTCAATATCTTCATATTCTACGGAAAGCACCGCTTTGTGGTGGGAAGAATCACGAATCAAGCCGATATAGAGTACCACACAGCCGCTGCCACTGGTCTTAACGCGGTTAGCCACGCTTTGGGGAGAGATGGGCTTATCGGTAATCTTGATCATGCCATCTTTTAATCAGGGGTAGCCGGAGTCTGCTTCGGGACAAGGCGGGGCACCGCGGGAGTCGTGCTGGGCCTGGCGGCGGGCTCCTTTTCGGCTACCGGTTCGACGGGAACCGGAGTTGGTTTTACCCTGGTTTTAGGGGCGCGTTTGCCGCCTTTGCTCAGCAGTGCTTCGAGGTCTTCGCTCTCAAGCGTCTCCTCGGTGATAAGCTTTTCGGCAATGAGAATCAGCTTCGATTTATTCTCGGCTAAAATCTTGCGGGCGGTTTCGTGAGCATCCCGGATAGCCTTGTCGACTTCCTCATCAATGGCATTAGCCACCTTGTCGCCGTAGTCTTTTTGTTCTGATATCTCGCGACCGAGGAAGACCATTTCCTGTTTATCGCCAAAGGTACGTGGTCCCAGTCTGTCGCTCATGCCGAAGTCGGTTACCATCTTGCGGGCCAGCGCGGTAGCCCGTTTGATGTCATCATAAGCGCCGGTGGTTATGTCATTAAAGATTAATTCTTCAGCGGCATGACCGCCGAGGAAGGTGGCGATCATATCTTTGATTTGAGAGCGCGAGGTAAGGTAGCGGTCTTCAACCGGTAGTTGCTTGGTATGGCCGAGAGACATACCCCGGGCTACGATGGATATCTTGTGTACCGGGTCGGCATTGGGCAGCATTTTAGCCACCAGGGCATGCCCGGACTCGTGGTAGGCGATAATATCTTTCTCTTTGGGGCTTATCTTGCGGCTCTTCCGCTCCGGACCGGCGATTACCCGGTCTATTGACTCCTCAAGTTCTTCCATACTGATTATCTTCTTGTTCCGCCTTGCGGCCAGGATAGCCCCCTCGTTGACCAGGTTGGCCAGGTCGGCACCGCTGAAACCAACCGTCCCTTTGGCCAGTATGGCTAAATCGACATCTTTAGCCAGGGGCTTACCCTTGGCATGGACCTTGAGAATGGCGGTCCGGCCATTGATATCGGGCTGGTCTAAAATAACCCGGCGGTCAAAGCGCCCGGGGCGAAGCAGGGCCGGGTCGAGAATATCAGGGCGGTTGGTCGCCGCCATGACAATGACGCCGGCATTGGTGTCAAAGCCGTCCATTTCGGTCAGAATCTGGTTGAGGGTCTGCTC
The DNA here is from genome assembly GCA_964569555.1 of uncultured Dehalococcoidales bacterium. Classification (GTDB taxonomy): domain Bacteria; phylum Chloroflexota; class Dehalococcoidia; order Dehalococcoidales; family JAUYDJ01. The sequence continues at coordinate 2,535 of CAZMTT010000026.1, forward strand.
CCTCTCGTCGTGGCTGCCGCCCAGACCGGCACCGCGTTGACGCCCCACGGCGTCAATCTCATCAATAAAGATGATGCAGGGGGTATTGCGCTTGGCCTGGTCAAAGAGGTCACGCACCCTGGAGGCGCCAACACCGACAAACATCTCGACAAATTCACTGCCGCTGATGGAGAAGAAGGGGACTCCAGCCTGACCGGCTACCGCTTTCGCCAGCAGCGTTTTGCCGGTACCCGGCGGACCGACCAGCAGCACCCCTCGGGGGATGCGGGCGCCCAGGCTCTGAAACTTCTCCCGTGATTTGAGGAAGTCCACCACCTCATTTAATTCCTGTTTGGCTTCATCAACCCCGGCGACATCGTCAAAAGTTACCGTCGGCGTATTTGCCGGGAAGAGACGGGCTCGGCTGCGGCCAAAGCTGAGTGCCTGGCTATTGGCTCCGCGTGCCTGCCGGAAGATGAAAAATAGCAAACCGACCAGAATAATAAGGGGGATGAAGTTAATCAGCAGTGCCCCCCAGTCAATTCCGGACGAGTCCTTGACCTCGACCACCACCCCTTCCAGGTTAAGCCCGGCAATATCACCCAGGCTGTCGTTACTTTCTTTGAAGGCGACCATCTCAATGCCATCAACGGTGGTCACCAGTAGCTTGTCACCCTCGATCAGAATCTCAGCTATCTGGCCCTTTTGTGACATGGCTACCAGCTGGCTTTGCGGGATTGTCTCCGGTTTCTGCATATTGGTCATAATATGAGTGAACAGGAGGACAGCCGTAATGAGCAGGGCAATATAGATTAAGCCACTACCTTTCCAGAAAGGCTTCATTATTCGCATTCACCTCAACTTATATTTAGCTTCTTATATTATAGCAGAGATGGCAAGTCAACAAAAATTAGTCTCTTTTTAACAGGGTGGGGATAGTAAGACAGAGGCTATCTTCTAGAGGCCTATATAGGTCTCTTTGAGCAGTAAGGCATCCCCTTCCAGATTGGGGCTTTCGCAGATGATTAACCCCCCGACATGATAGTCACGCAATGCTTTGATTAGCTCGGTGTACTGAAAGTCCGAGTCCTTGAGGTTTAGATGGCTTAGCTCCCCCTTCCGGCCATACCTGATGCCGGAGACATGGACGTGAATGTTATCCAGGGCAGCCCTGCCCAGATGCTCCTCAACCTGTCGCAGGATGGCGGTAAACTCGGGGTAAGAGTTAGACTTGCCATCGCGGGCATGCCAGTGGGCAAAGTCAATACACGGGGCCAGCCCCTCCAGCTCGGTGCACAGCTTGAGCACCTCGTCGATAGTGCCGAAGGCGCTCGGTTTGCCCATAATTTCCGGTCTGATGCAGACCGGATTAGGCTCTCTTTTAAGCTGGGCAAGCACTTCCGCAAGGTGTTGCTTGACATTCTGGTAGGCTTTTTGGGGCGGGTCGCCGAGGTAAAAAGCAGGGTGGAAAACAATGCTTTCGGCGCCGCACCGCCCCCCGATGCGGGCGGTCTGGAGCAGCCTATCCTGACTGGCCCTTATCTTTTCCGGCTCGCGGGCGTTGAGATTTATGTAGTAGGGGGCGTGGGCGGACAGCTTTACCCCCTCTTTAAGAGCGGTCTGGGCAACCAGGCGGGCTCCCGCCTCACCCATTTTTACCCCCCGGACGAACTCTATCTCCATAGCGCCGAGTCCAAGCTTGGCAATACGCTTGATGCCATCAATAGTTGTCCTGGGGTGGGCACTGTGGGGAACACCGGCGGTGCCAAATAGCAGCTCAGCCATTTTTACTTTTCCTTATTTTTAGTGTAGCATAGCCATCCCGGCCCGCCAAATTTTGACTTGACCTTTTCTTCTGGCTTGGCTACAATTTTTAGTAGCCTGATATTTCAGGACTGGGAGCGGTAGGCTGGAAGCAATAGAGATTGCCCGCAAGGCAGTAGAAGCGGCTAGCGACAAGCAAGCTAGCGATATTTTGCTCTTGGATACCCGCCAGGTATGTGGTTTTGCCGACTATTTTGTCATCTGCAGCGGTGATTCCGGCCGGCAGATTCAGGCTATTTATGATGAAGTCGGCCATTCCCTGAAGAAAAGTGGCATTCGGCCGCACCATGTCGAGGGCGTTTTGGACTCAGGGTGGCTCCTGCTTGATTTTGGCGATGTGATTGTGCACATCTTTGCCCTCGACGAGCGGGACTATTATCAACTGGATAAACTGTGGAGCCAGGCGGTTCCGGTACTCCGGGTTCAGTAGTCCCCGATTTCGTCCTCACTGAAGAAGAGTCCGATTTCCTTCTCGGCAGTCTCAACCGAGTCCGAACCGTGAACGGCGTTGCGTTCAATGTCAGTACCGAAGTCAGCCCGGATGGTGCCGGCTTCAGCCTTGGCCGGGTCGGTTACTCCCATTGCCTTTCTGATTACGGCGACGGCATTTTCCCCGGCAAAAACGGCGGCCACAATTGGCGCCGAGCTGATGTAATCTATCAGGCCCTGAAAGAAGGGCTTGTCCTTATGGATGGCGTAGTGTTTTTGGGCCAGAGCTTTATCCATCTGAAGCCTCTTGAGGGCGACCAGCTTAAGTCCTTCCCCCTCCAGACGGGCGATAATAGCGCCGTCCAGCCCCCGCTGCATGGCATCCGGCTTGATGAGAACTAAAGACCTCTCCATTTAAAGCTCCTGTTATTTAATTAATACACCTTAATTTGTTTCCGGCTCACTTATTATTCTTTGCCGCTTCTTCGGCTGGGTAATCGGCGGCCGCCTGAGATAGAGGGGCTGCAGGGTGGTCAGGTCGTCGTACTGGCCAGCCTCAAGCCGTTTGAGCCCCAGCTCGGCTAAAGAAACCGCCCGGCACAGGGTGGCGTTAGGGGATAGTATTACCACTTTGGACTTGAGCCGGCTTCTTATCTGCCGGGCAATTTCGGGGCTTATTTCACCGCAAAATATAGTCTTGCTTTTTATCAAGGCGCATAGCGCATCAACGGTGGTGATGTGCTCGGCAACCAGCTGGCACCACTTCTGCTGCTTCTGGTAGAGGGCGGTGGCAATCTCGCCCCGCCCGGCGCTGAATACGGGGCAAACGGGCAGGCCGGTCTCGGCGTGGGGATAGGCGGCGGCCTCTAAAGTACTGATGCCGATAATGGGGCACCCCAGGCTGAGGGCCAGCCCCTTGGCGGTGCTGATGCCCACCCGCAGGCCGTTGAAGCTGCCCGGTCCCCGGGCGACAATAATGGCGCTGACCATCTCCAGCCTTGCTTTAGCCTGGCCGAGCAGCTGAAACAGGTGGGGCAGCAGTTCGGTGGTGTGGCTCTGCTGGCAGTGCCAGCTGAGTTCGGCCAGCACCCGGCTGTCCTGGACGATAGCGATGCTGGCGGTTTCGGTTGAGGTATCTATGGCCAGTTGCATTAAGTTTGCCTTCCCAGAGAGCGTTTTAGCCGGGCGAGCATATCCCGGTAGCGTTTGCCATCGGGTTTGAACCTGAGACGGCGCTCGGTATCGGCAAGATAGTCAATTTCAATCAGCAGGTATTCGGCGGGCAGTTCACTGAATCCCTTCTCGGCCCATTCCACGACGCAGACGCCCTTTCCGTAGAGATATTCATCCAGACCCAACTCGGCAATCTCGGCGGTCTGGTCAAGACGATAGAGGTCGATGTGGTACAGCGGCAGTCTGCCGTAAAGCTCCCTGGCGATAACGAAAGAGGGGCTGAGCACATAGTCTGTGATATCCAGCCCGCGGGCAATGCCCTGGGTGAGACAGGTCTTGCCGCTGCCCAGTTTGCCGACCAGAAGCAGGATATCACCGGCCAGGGCTAGCCTGCCGAGGTGAGCCCCAAGCTCCTGGGTCTGCTCCGGGCTGTGACTGATTAACTCGAGGTGGCTCATATCTTTTCCCGGTGATGGATTGGGTGGCTATTCTCTATCGGGTCGCAAAGTGGTCCCAGCCGGTTTTGCCCGGGTCAAAGGGCCTGCCCTGGCTATCAATCAGGGCTATCTCCGCCTTACCGGCCACGATTTCACCGATTACGGTTACCGGGCAGGAAATAGCCTGTTTTACTCTGGCCATAATTTCATTGCTGGCGGTAAAGAGCAGCTCGTAGTCCTCGCCGCCGGCCAGGGCCAGTTTAAGCGCCTGGTCGCCGAGGTTTTCTTTGACCAAGGGCAGAATCGGCACCTGGTCAATCTCTACCTGTGCCCCGACCCGGCTGGCCTGGCAGATATGATTTAAATCAGAAAGCAAGCCATCGCTGATATCGATGGCGGTCTTAACCCCATTTGCTACCAGCTGCTGTCCTTCGGCAATTCGGGGATTGGGCTGCTGGAAGGCTCTGGTTAGGGTAGCACTGACTTTGGCGTCAGCCTGGGCCTGTCGCTTGAGTATGGCTAAGCCGGCGGCGGCGGTGCCGAGGTAACCGGTAACGGCTATTTTTTCCCCGGGCCTGGCGGTGGCGCGGGTGAGTATGTGCTTGGCTTGGCTTAGGGCGTTGCCGAGGACGGTAACATTAATCATTATCTGGGGGGCATTACTGATATTGCCGCCGACGATGGCGACCTCGAATTGCTCGGCGAGTTCAATCATCCCCTGGTACATAAGAGAGACATCGTCGACCTCGGTAGTCCCGGGCAGGGCTAGAGATACCAGGGCATATCTGGGTATTCCACCCATAGCGGCGATGTCACTCAGGTTGACGGCCAGTGCCTTCCAGCCGGTTTCCCGCCAGGGAAGCAGACCGGGGGGAAAGTGAACCCCCTCAATAAGAGAGTCAACCGTAGCCAGCTGTATTGAGGTGTCGCCCTGCCAGGCAGCGGCATCATCGCCGATATCAACGATGAGCTTTTGCCAGGGGGCAGACGCCTTGCTCCGGGAGCGGGCGACCATTTCCGCCAGCCGGTCAATCAGCCCGAACTCTCCCAGTTCTGAGACCTTCATCGCAGGGTTGATTATAGCACGCCCTTCATTTGGCTCACAACTTGACTCTAGCCATAAAAAAGCAAAGGTGTTATAGTCAATAGGTGCGTTACGCCATTATGGCTGATATTCACTCTAATCTGACCGCATTCCAGGCAGTGCTGGGTGATGTTGCCGCGCGGGGCGGGGTGGCTGAGGTCTGGTGCCTGGGGGATATGGTCGGCTACGGTCCTGACCCCCACCAGTGTATTGAGCTGCTCAGTCAGTATGAGCATATCTGTGTTGCCGGTAACCATGATTGGGCGGCCATTAACAAGCTGGATACCGCCTACTTCAATCCAGCCGCCGCCGCTGCCTGTCACTGGACGGCACAGCAGCTGACTGATGAGGATAGAGGCTATCTTGAGAATCTGCCCCTGACTATCAAGAAGGGTGATTTTACGCTGGTGCATGGCAGCCCCCGCGAGCCTATCTGGGAATACCTGCTAACCGTCGGGGAGGCTGAGGAAAACCGGGCTCACTTTGAGACGAAGTTCTGTCTGGTAGGCCATTCCCATATGCCACTGGTCTTCCGCTGCAGTGAAGGCGGCCAGTGCTCCCTCAGTCCATTGTCAGATGAGGAAGGGGTGGCGCTGGGCGAAGCTCGCCTGTTTATCAACCCGGGTGGGGTGGGGCAACCCCGCGATGGCGACCCCAGAGCCAGCTATGCTATCTATGACGAGGAGACCAGAACGGTAACCCTGCACCGGGTTGCCTATGATATTAAGGCTACCCAAAAAAAGATGATAAAGCAGGGCTTGCCCATGCCCCTGGTGACCCGTTTGAGCTATGGGATGTAACTGATGGCCAAGAAGCCAGTCCGCCGAAGAATATTACCAGCAGGGTCGCTTTTACCGCTGGCCAGGCGGTTGCTGCGCCGCTTTGGTCTTCAGGCAAGAAAAGGGCTGGGGCAGCATTTTCTCATTGATGAAGAGGTGCTGAAGCGCATTGTTGCCTCGGCTGAGCTTTCGGCCACTGATATTGTCCTGGAGATAGGCCCCGGTCTGGGGGTGCTGACCAGGGAGTTGGCCAGGAAAGCGGGGCGGGTGGTGGCCATTGAGCTGGATGGCAAATTGGCCAGTATGTTGCGGGAAACTCTGGCTTCTTTCAGTAATGTGGCTATCGTCAACGCCGATATCCTTGACCTTGACCCGGCACAGCTAATAGCGGTAAAAACTGGCTACAAGGTGGTCGCCAACCTGCCTTACTATATTGCCTCGGCGGTGCTGCGCCGTTTTCTGGAGGCTCCACTCAAGCCGAAAGTAATGGTGGTCATGGTGCAGAAGGAGGTAGCCGAGGCGATTGTGGCTAGACCGGGCCAGATGAGCCTGCTCAGCATCAGCGTGCAGTTCTACGGGCAGCCGGCAATAATAGACTACGTGCCGGCGCGCTGCTTCTACCCCCCGCCGGAGGTGGACTCGGCGATACTGCGCATTGACCTCTACCCCCAGCCAGCAGTGGCGGTAGCCGATGAAAAAGGCTTTTTTGAGCTGGTGCGGGCTGGCTTTACCGCCTCCCGCAAGCAGATAGTAAACTCTCTGGCTCAGGGGCTGGATATGCCCAAGACCGAGGCCTTATCTCTATTGGCAAAAGCCAGTATTATATCCCAGCGGCGGGCGGAGACACTGACTCTGGAGGAGTGGGGCGTATTATGGCGAGTATTCAAGGCGGAAAAGTAATATGCTGACGGTCCAGGCACCAGCCAAGATAAACCTGACCCTTGAGGTCCTGGCCAAACGAGGGGACGGCTTCCACGAAGTCCGCAGCGTGATGCAGGCGGTAAGCCGGTGTGATAGGCTCCGCTTTCGGCCGAGCCAGGAAGTTGTCTTTAAGTGCGATATGCCCGGCTGGATTTCGGAGCAAAGCCTGGTAGCTAAGGCGGTCAGCCTGGTAAAAGAGACCACCGGATGCACTAAAGGGGCTGAGATAGATATTGAGAAGCAAATCCCCCTGTTGTCGGGGCTGGGTGGGGACAGCAGCGATGCCGCCGCTACCTTGCGCGGGCTCAATCAGCTCTGGGAACTGGGTGTATCCCAAAGTGAACTGGTTGAAATGGCGACCAGGCTGGGTTCTGATGTTGCCTTCTTTCTCTACGGGGGCACGGCGCTGGTCGAGGGCAGGGGAGAGATAGTAACCCCGCTATCCCCCTCACCCCATATTTGGGTTATTCTGGTGGTGCCCTCGGTAGCCAGACCGCCACGGAAGACGGCACAGCTTTATGCCAGTCTGAGAACCAGCGATTACAGCGGCGGGCAAATTACGCAGAAACTGGTAGCAGCGCTAAAAGCGGGGAGGGGACTTGAGCCGGCACGGCTGTTTAATGTCTTTGACCGTATCGCCATGGCTCAGTTTGCCGGATTAAATAAATACCGGGAGCAGATGATAAGTCTCGGCGCCGCCGATGTTCACCTGGCCGGTTCGGGACCAGCCCTGTTTACTCTAGTAAAAGACAGGGCTCAGGCGGAGGAGCTATACCACCGTTTCCAGCAACAGGGATGGGAAGCTTATTTAGCCGAGACCTTAACTGAAATAGACAAGGTATAGCTTAAAAACCTATAATGATTTTAGCGAGTCTTGCTAATAGCGGAGGTGTTTAATGGGAAGCACTCAGCAGAATCTACAGACTGCTTTTGCTGGCGAGAGCCAGGCTAACCGCCGTTATCTTTTCTTTGCCGAGAAGGCAGAAGAGGAAGGTCAGCCCCAGGTAGCCAGATTATTCCGGGCGGTGGCTGAGGCAGAGACGGTTCATGCCCGCAATCACCTGAAGGTTATGGGCGAGATAAAGTCAACCAGAGAGAACCTGAAGGAAGCCATCGGCGGGGAGAACTATGAATTCAGCCAGATGTACCCCGCTTTTATTGAGCAGGCTACCGCCGAGGGAAATAAGGACGCCCGGATAAGTTTCAGCTATGCCAATAAGGTAGAGAAGATTCATCACGGGCTGTACCAGGCGGCACTGGAGGCGGTTAAGTCAGGTCAGAAGCTGACTGATGCGCCCTATTTTGTCTGCCAGGTCTGTGGCTATACCGTGGCCGGGGAAGCCCCCGGCTCCTGTCCCGTCTGCGGCGCCTCCAGCGAAGAGTTCAAGCGGGTGGACTAGAGAACCCCTTTTAGCCACTGCTTAACTAAATTTATCTCTCTCTGCTTAGAGGTTGCCTTTCCATCTAGCCTCGCCTCGTGGAGCCGGTCCAGTATTTCTTTGATTTCGGGTCCCGGGGGGATGTCCATGTTTATCAGGTCGTTGCCGGTGAGGGCGGGCTTGACATAACGTAGCTTGTCCCGAAACAGCTTGAGGTGCCGGCGGGGGGTGGGGGATTCGCTGGCCAGCCAGTTAGCGGTGAGAGCTACTGGAGAGTAGCCGTGAAGCAGTGAGTAGATACGGCTTGGCTTGAGACCGGGGTCAGCCAGAGAATCAAGCTTGGCTTTGAGTTTAATCGTATCGCTGAGGGGTTGGGCGACCCGTCTGGGCAGTCTGAGATGAGAAATCAGTCCCTCAATTTCGGCTGAATTCAGGTGGTAAAACCATAGCGACAGGTAGAGGGCGATTGATGGCAAATCGGGAGCGCTGATTTGCCGTGCCTCTTTGAATTTTTCGGCCAGCCCGCCATCGCTCCTGAGCGATGGCTGCAATCTGGCTAATACGCCCAGCTCTTGCGCCCGGCGCAGTACTTTCTCCGGTAATTCTTCTTTGAAAATACACTCCAGTTCATAGCGGATGCGGTCACCGCTGATGGTATCCAGCATGGGTATGTCTCGCCGGAGCAGTTTCAGGGTATCTGCTTCCAGCTTGAAGTCCAGCCTCTGCTCGTAGCGAAGGGCGCGCCAGATGCGGGTGGCGTCATCAACAAAGCTCTTCTCGTGCAGAATGCGGATGAGTCGCTGCTCAAGGTCATCTCTACCCTTATAGAGGTCAACCAGTTCACCATAGCGGTCGGGGTTGAGGTGAACCGCCATGGCGTTAATGGTGAAGTCACGCCGGAAAAGGTCGCTTTTAATAGAGTCCGGCTTCACCTGGGGCAGGGCACCGGGTTGGGGGTAGGTATCGGAGCGGGTGGTGCCTGAATCAACACTCCATTGGTCCCACTGGAGTTTGGCGGTGCCGAAGTGGGGGTGGGTGGTCAGTTTCATTGCCTCAGGCTGTTGTAGCTGCCGGGCCAGATTGATGGCCAGATTGATGTCATCGCCTTCCAGCACCAGGTCAAAGTCAAAGTTGGCTTTTTCCAGGAGCAGGTCGCGGACCACACCGCCGACGAGATACAGGTTTTGCCCCTGGCTAGCGGCAATTTTGCCCGCATTCTGCATGAAGTTAACCAGCTCAGCCGGCAGCTGTTGCCTGATTTGACCGGATAGATTAATTTTCTTGACCATTTTGATAGTGGCACTGGTTATTAGGTTTGCCCGAATTATAGCACAGGTTGATATTGAGTTCACCCAGCTTTAGCCATTGTTATTTGCCGGCTGTTTTCTTATAATTAACCCAATCCAGGTGATTAAATATGAAGGTAGTTTCAATCGTGGGCATGGCCGGCGCGGGCAAAACCGAGGTGGCAAGTATATTTGAGAAACACGGCTTTAAACGGATAAGATTCGGCGATATAACCGATATAGAGATAAAAAAGCGGGGTCTAACCCCCAACGAAGCCAGCGAGTGTCTGGTTAGAGAGCAACTGAGACAGGAACAGGGCATGGATGCCTATGCCAGACTGAATCTGGCCCGAATTGATGAAGCCCGGAAAAATTCCGATGTGGTCATTGACGGGCTTTACTCCTGGGAGGAGTATATCTTTCTGAAAGAGCATTACGGCCCGGATTTTTACGTGGTCGCCGTCTGGTCAGCGCCGGAGACAAGATATGCCCGGCTAACCGGCCGGCAGAACCGCAGCCTGACGCTGGAAGAAGCGGCCAGCCGGGACAGGACCGAAATCGAGATTGTTAATAAGGCGGGACCTATTGCTATGGCGGGCTTCACTATTATAAACGAGTCCTCCCTGGAGGAATTAAGGAAACAGGCGGAGAAGATTATAGCCGGATTAAAATGAAGCAAGTAACCAGACCGGATACCGATGAGTATTTTCTAAAAATAGCCCTGGTGGCGGCGGAGCGCTCCACCTGTCAGAGGCACCATGTGGGGGCGGTGGCGGTGAAGAACAAGCATATACTGGCTACGGGCTATAACGGTGCCCCGGCCGGGCTCAAGGACTGCCTGGAGCTGGGCTGTCTGCGCAATGAGATGAACATACCCTCGGGGACAAGGCATGAGATATGCCGCGGTATCCACGCCGAACAGAATGTAATCATACAGGCTTCCCTTCACGGCGTCAGCCTTGAGGGGAGTACTATTTATTGCACTCACACCCCGTGCAATTTATGTGCTAAAATGCTGGTAAATGCCAAGATAGGGCGCCTGGTCAGCTTTGGCAGCTATGATGACAGCGCCTTTATTGACCTGTTTAAGCAGGCCGGCATTAAAGTTGACATAAAGAAAAGACCATCATTACAGATCAGCTATCTGGATTAAGCGCCGGGCTTAAGAGTGGAGAGGGGGTGGCTAATGGCAGAGCCACAGATGAAGGTAATTATCAATCCAGCGGCAGGCGCCTATTCAACGCGCCGCAAGTGGCCTCGTATCAGTCAGTGGCTGAAGAAAGTAGGCTTGTTATTTGACCAGGTGTTTACTGAGGAAATGGGACATGCCATTGAGCTGGCCAGGACAGCGGTCAGCGATGGCTACCGCCGCATTGTCGCCGTCGGCGGCGATGGCACGGTAAATGAAGTGGTCAACGGGGTGCTTGCCTCCGGCTCAAGCGAGGTAGCCGTCGGGGTGATAAGCACCGGCACCGGCAGTGATTTTATCCGTTCTGTCGGAATCCCCCGTGATTATAACAGCGCCTGCGCCTGCCTCACCGGTCAGCACAGCTTGCAGATTGATATCGGGGTAGTTGAGTATCAGAGCCAGGGGCAGACGGTGCGGCGCTTTTTTGTCAATGCCGCCGGGGTTGGCTTTGATGCTTCAGTAGTGGCGGCTACGGAGCGCTTCCCCAAGTATATGGGTGGTACCATTCCCTATCTGGCCGGACTGCTTGGCTGCCTCTTCAGCTACCAGAATAAGCCGGTAAAGCTCTGCCTTGAGGATGTGGTTGAGACGAAGCGTGTCCTGGCGGTAGTGGTTGCCAACGGGGGCTATTTGGGTGGCGGCATGCATATCGCCCCTCTGGCCAAGGTTGACGATGGCTTGCTCGATATAGTCACGATTAACGATATCGGCAAGTTTGAGCTGCTGAGAGAGCTGCCGAGGGTATATAAGGGCACCCACCTTAGCCATCCTAAAGTCAACATGGCAAGGACAAAACGCATCACCATTGACTCCCCGGAGACGGTTTTAGTCCACGCTGATGGTGAGCTTCTGGGCACCTGCCCGGCTTCTTTCTGGCTGGTGCCGGTGGCGCTGAACATTATGGTCTGAAGAGAATTAAATATTCTCTCTTTGATAAGCGCCCTGGTAGCCGGCGGTCTTTTGAGTTAATTTCAGGAAAACCAGCTGCACAATCCGGGCGTTGCGTTGCAGGCGGAAACCCTGCGGGTTATAGACCACCATCAGCGACTGGGCACGACCATGATAGCCGGCATCCCATACCGCAGTGTATATGGTGACGCCGCAGCGGAGCAGGCTTGAGCGGGGGAAAGCCAGTGCCATGATGTTATCGGGTAGGTGGACAATCTCGTTGTAGGTGATAACGTAGGCGCCGGGCACCAGCTGGATAAAATCAAGCCCGTCAAACATCAGCGGTGCCAAATCGGGCACCAGTCGCTGGGTATCTTTAACCGCTATCCGGCCCGATGCTTGGGGCAGGGCTATCTCACGCAGGGTGAGGTCAATGCCATTGGGCTGAAGCTGCTCTTTCAGATTAAAGCACTCCTCTATCAGGGGAGGTTTTTGCTTCAGCAGTTTCTGGATATCGGCCCTGGCGAGAATAGCTGTCATTTCTAATCAAGCATTTTACCATACCGGTATTAACAGTTGTATTGACAAAATGCGTGGATGCTTTATACTTATATCAATTGTTTTCAGGCTTTAAGTAGGCTTGGTAAAGGGGAGAGACTAATGGCAGTAAAAATAGTTACCGACAGCAGTGCTGATTTAAGTCCTCAGCTAATTGAGGAGATGGGGATTACGGTGGTGCCACTATATGTGCGTTTCGGGGATGAAGTATTACGTGACCAGATAGATATCACCGCCGATGAGTTTTACCAGAGGTTACAGCATGACCCAATCCACCCCAGCACCACTCAGCCCACCCCACAGGACTTTGCCAATGCCTATCAGAAGGTAGCCCCGGAAGCGGATGGTATTGTTTCGGTCCACCTCTCGGCTAAGCTGAGCGGCACCTGTAACTCGGCAATTCAGGGCAAGAATATGACCGCCGGGAAGTGCCCGATTGAGGTGATTGACTCAGAAACACTGACCATGGGTCTGGGCATAATATGTATCGCCGCGGCTAAAGTGGCTAATGCCGGGGGGAGTATGGAGAAGGTGGTGGATGAGGTAAAAAAGATGATTCCCCGGATACACTTGCTCTTTACCCTTGATACCCTCAAATACCTGGCTCTCGGCGGACGTATTGGCAAGGCAAAAGCGCTGCTGGGCTCGGTGTTGAATGTGAAACCGATACTGGCCATTAAAGACGGGGAGGTATTGCCGGGGGGTCAGGTCCGCAGCCGTTCTAAAAGTATGGACCGCTTGGTTGAGTTTGCCCAGAGCGCGAAAAATATTCAGGATTTAGCCGTCATATATAACACCACACCCGATGAGGCACAGGCGCTGGTTGAACGTATGACCCCCATCTTTACTAAAGGGAAGGTTATGACGGTCAGGTTAGGCCCGATGCTGGGGGTACATGCCGGTCCCGGGGCACTGGCGGTAGCCTATGCCGAAAAAGAATAGGCTGAGATTATCTCAAATCTCAGCCTCAATCAAAGTCTTAAATATCGGCGATTACTACTACTGGTAGCTTATAACTAACTCGGCCCCTTCGGCATCAAGGGTTACTCCCTTGAGATTCTGGGCGAGTTCAGATTCCACGACCAGAACGGTGGCGCCCTCATGTTTCACCAGTTTATCACCGGGCATCTCTATGTCTATGCCTAAGCCCAGCTTGCCCTGGCCCCGGTCCATGAGCCGCAGGCGCCCCTGTGGCATATCTATTTGGGCATTAAGCAATTTTCTTAATGCCTCTTTAGCCGACTTGGTAACATTTATCATTTTGTCTTATCCTGCATTAAGCTTACGCCTTTTCACCATAACTATTTTAACACGAAAGGCAACCACTGTGTATATGACTTTAGTCACCTTACTGGCGATGCCAGAACTGGCAACCGCTGCAATTACTTGACTAGTTATTCAGCTAATTAAGTTTAACATAAAATGTCAAGTCAAGCAAATTAAGCAAAATTGGGGGCGGAAATTGAGGCTAAAAATAAGTGGCAGCGGAGGGATTTGAACCCACGACCAAAGGCTTATGAGTCCTCTGCT
>CAZMTT010000027.1:0-15893 GCA_964569555.1 uncultured Dehalococcoidales bacterium
TCCGGGTCAAGCTCAATATTAAAGCGCCCTTGATACCACCCGGCGATAGCCTGGCGGAGTTCAGGCAGGCCTTCTGTTTCAGGATAGCGGTGATTTGCCGGCTCCTGTGCCGCCTGACAGAGGGCATCAATTATGTGGGCTGGTGTTGGCATATCGGGGTCACCGACGGCGAAGCTAATTACCTCTTCCCCCTTAGCCTTTTTCTCGGCAATTTTCTGGTTAAGCTCGACAAAAAGATAAGGGGCTAGACCGGACATCCGTTTTGACATTTTCATTTTTCCCATACTCCAGTGAATACTTTTTCCGCCGGACCGCTGAGGAATACCTCCCCCGCCCCATCCCATTCCACCTTGAGTAATCCCCCCGGCAGGGCTATATCTACCTTGTTGTCAATATAACCATACTTTTGTGCCGCCACCGCTATGGCGCCGGCACCGCTGCCGCAGGCCAGTGTCTCCCCGGCCCCCCTTTCCCAGACTCTGGCGTCTATTTGCCCCCGGTTGACTACATTGGCCACCTCAAAATTGGTCCGCCGGGGAAATACCGCCAGGTGCTCTACTTTGGGACCTATCTGGGACAGCAAAAATCTGGCTACCGGTTGCGGGCTGAAACAAACCGCATGCGGGTTTCCCATCGAAACGAGGTTTAAGCAAAGCTCCTTGCCGTCAATAACCACCGTGTAGCCCAGCATTGATTTTATGTCAACCAGCTTCTTGCTTCCCGGCTCTATCTCCACCGGGATATCGCCGGCGCCAAATTTAGGCACCCCCATATTGGTCTGGATTTCAACCGACTTTCCTGTTTTATTAAACCTGACTGCTCTTATGCCCACCATCGTTTCAACCTTTAGCTGGCTTTGGGGCGAGAGTTTTTTATCGATAATGTATTTTGCCAGGCATCTCAGTCCGTTGCCGCAGGCCTCTGCCTCGCCACCGTCCGGGTTAAACATGCGCATCTTGAAATCGGCTTTAGCCGAGGGCAGCAGGAGCAGCAAGCCATCGGCGCCGATGCCATAGTGGCGGTTGCACATCGCCCGGGCGACTTCCGACCAGTCACCTCCGGTCTTATCGGTCTCTACCAGGATAAAGTCATTCCCGGCACCCTGTAGCTTGGTGAAGTCCACTTTGCTTGGCTCCCAAAAATTTGGTTACTAATGCGGTTATTTCTGATTTATCCTTTTCCTCAAACCACCTAATTCTATCATCTTTTAAGCGGAACCAGTTATACTGGTGGCGGACTAGGCGGTGGCTCTCCATCTTAATTTGCTCAACAGCCGCCTCTAGGGTCAGCTCACCCTTGAGATACTGACCGATCTGGCGGTAGCCGATACCGGACATCGCCGGCAGGCTGAGGTCATAGCCCATCCCGATTAGTTTCTTCACCTCCTCAACCAGGCCCCGCTGTACCATCTCATCAACCCTGGAGTCAACCCGCCGGTATAACTCGGCCCTATCTGTGGTTAGACTGATGATAAGGGTCGGGTAAGATAGTGCCTGCTTCCGACGGGATAACGGGGCATCGGTATGCTTCAGCACTTCCAGAGCCCTTATTACCCGCCGTACATTACGAGGGTCAATCTGCTGGGCGGCTACAGCGTCAGTCCTGACCAGCTCCTGGTAGAGTTTGTCAGCGCCAATTTTAGCCGCTTTATCCTCCAGGCGGCGCCTGAATTTGGGGTCAGGGGGGACTGACGGTACCTGCCAGCCTTCCAGTACCGCTCGGACATACAGCCCGCTACCGCCGACCAGTATCGGCAATCTATGACGCTGACCGATATCGGCAATAGCCTGAGTGGCTAAATGCTGGTACTGGGCCAGGCTGAAGTCCTCATCGGGGTTGACAATGTCTATCAGGTGGTGCCGGACGAGAGACAGCTCCTCCGGGCTTGGCTTGGCGGTGCCGATATCCATATGGCGGTATACCTGCCGGCTATCAGCACTGACTATCTCTCCGTGAAAAGTCTGAGCTAGGTGAAGCGCCAGCTGGCTCTTGCCGACAGCGGTGGGACCAACGATGGCTACCAGACGATTCATGCTATGCTTTAATTTCTGCGGTCTGCTTGACAATACTCAGGAACTCGTTTGCTTTCAGGCTCGCCCCGCCGACAAGGCTACCGTCTATCTCGGATTGCTGAATAAACTCGGCAATATTGTCCGCCGTGACACTGCCGCCGTATAGAATGCGCGTGTTCCGGGCAGTCTCGTTATCGTATAATTTAGCCATATTATGGCGGATAAGCCCAATGGTCTCATTGGCCTGCCCGCCGCTAGCCGCCCTGCCGGTGCCGATTGCCCACACCGGCTCATAGGCGATTACCAGGTCATTAATCTGGTTTATGCCCGCTAGAGACGACTGGAGCTGCTCGGTGACTACCTCTTCGGTTCTCCCCGCCTCGTTTTCCTCCAGCCTCTCCCCGATACACAGGATTGGTTTCAGGCCGGCCTTGAGTGCGGCTTGAATTTTTTGATTAACTATCTCGCCTGTTTCATTAAAATAGTGCCGCCGCTCCGAGTGCCCGATGATAACAAACTCGCAGAGTCCCGCCAGCATGAGGGGCGAAATCTCGCCGGTATAAGCCCCCTTTTCGGCAAAGTATATATTCTGTGCCCCCAGCTTTATCGAGCTACCCTTGATGAGTTCGCCCACCGCCGCCAGCGAAATAAAGGGCGGACAGAGCACCTTGTCAACATTATCTATCCGGTCAAGTTCAGCACGCATTGCCCTGACCAGCGCGGTGGCTTCGCTCAGGGTAGTATTCATTTTCCAGTTTCCGGCAGTTAAGGGAACTCGCATTTTATCACTACCTTCAGGCGCCAAATTTGCTTAATTTCAGGGCATTGGCCATCGCCAGTGGCATAATCTGGGTCGCCGGCAGTCGCCCCAGCCCCCCGCTGAGACAGGCTGACTCGCCGAACTCGGTTACTCTATCCGGCCGGCAATACCGGGCAGATATCAGCACCGGCACCGGGTGCCAGCTATGCCCTTTAAGCAGGGCCGGTGTTGAGTGGTCGCCGGTGACCACAATGACATCAGGCTCAAGCGCGATTAACCGGGGTATGGCGCCATCAACCTGCTCGATAACTTTGACCTTTCGCTTGAAGTCACCGTCCTCGCCCGCCGCATCCGTCTCTTTGATGTGCAGGAAGAAATAGTCATGGTCGGCATAATGCTTTTTCAGGGTGGCAAACTCATCTTCAAGGCTGGCACCGGTTTCCAGGACCTGCATGCCCACCAGCTTGGCCAGTCCCCGGTACATCGGATAGCTGGCAATTGCCGCCGGCTTGAGCTTGTAGACCTCACTCATTGAGGGAAAACTGGGCTTTTGGGAGAAGCCGCGCAGCAGAATCATATTGGCCGGGTGGCGGCGGGCCAGAATCTCGCGTGCCCGGGCGATAAATTTATTGGCCACATCAGCGGTGAGGCTGGAGTCAGAACGGAGGGCATTGACCACTCTGGGTACTACCCCGACCTGCTGGGGGTCGGAATCGCTAACCGCGGATATCAGGCCATCACCCCGAAAGACAACGACAAAGCGGTGTTCCCGGACCGGCCGGATAAAGAGGATAGTATCATCTATGGTGGCTTCGTTCAGCAACCGGCACAGCTCGGCGCACTTCTCGGTAGTGATGCGGCCAGCCCTGCGGTCAGTAACCAGCCCGGCTTTATCTATGGTGCAGAAATTCCCCCGGGCGGCGACATCGCCGTTACGGAGGTCAAAGTCTATCCCGATTGCCTCTAGTGCTCCCCGCCCGATGTGATAACGGATGGGGTCGTAGCCGAACAGTGCCAGGTGACCCGGTGAGCTGCCCGGTGTTATCCCGGGACTGACCAGGTCAATTAGACCACAGATACTCTTGGAGGCTAATTTATCAAGATTGGGGGTACGGGCGGTCTCCATCTCTGTCTGGCCGCTGGCCGGGTCAGGCAGTCCACCCAGGCCGTCGATAACTACTAACACAATCTTGCTCGGTGAAGGGTGGGCGATTTGCTTCATTATCTTCAAGCCAATATCAGCCAAGGCCAGGGGTGGCTTGGCTTCTTTATCAAGCAGTGCCTCTACGCCGGGGAGTTCCTCGCCACCGAGAAATCTGAGTGAAGCACCGCCCCCGGTGGAGACAAAGGTCATCTTATCGGCTAAACCCAGCTCGTTTACCACCTCAGCGGTGGAACCGCCCCCGATGATAGAGATGGCTTCCAGCTTGGCCAGCAGTCGGGCCATGGCCTGCGTCCCCTCGCTGAAAGCGGGTATTTCGTATACCCCCAGGGGCCCGTTCCAGAATACGGTCTGGCTGTTCTGTAATTCAGCACTGAAAATTTTGATTGTCTCCGGGCCGATATCAACAATCATTTTGTTTTTGGGGATACTTTCTACCGGCACCACTTCGCCTTTAGCCTGAGGGTCGATTTTGTCGGCAACGACAACATCAACCGGCAGCAGCAGGCGTACCCCGTTTTTGGCGGCCGTATCCATTAGCTTGGCCGCGGTTTCGACCCGGTCTTCTTCAACCAGTGATTTGCCGGTCTTACAGGACCTGGCTTTCAGGAAGGTGGCTGCCATCGCCCCGCCAATCAGCAGACAGTCCACCCGGTCCAGAATATTCTCCAGCATCTCAATCTTATCGCTTATCTTGGCGCCGCCGAGAAGCGAGACAAAGGGGTGGGCTGGGTTCTCCAGAAGGCCGGTCAGAGTGTCAATCTCCCTCTCCAGCAGCAGCCCGGCCACCGCCGGTAGATAGTGGGCAATGCCGGCAATTGAGGCATGGGCCCGATGAGAAGTACCGAAGGCATCATTAATGAAAACACCGCCTAAGCGAGCCAAGGCTCGGGCAAAGGAAGCACTCCCCGTCTCCTCATCAGAGTGAAAACGCAGGTTCTCCAGAAAGAGGACATCGCCACTCATCAGACTGGCGACTGATTTCTCTACTTCCGGCCCGATACAGTCAGTAGCTACGCCCACCTGCTGGCCCAAAATCTGGGAAAGGCGCTGGGCGAGGACGGTCAATCGCAGCTTATCGACTATCTCCCCCTTCGGTCGCCCCAGGTGCGATATTAGGATTACCCGGGCTCCCCGCTCAATGAGGTATTTGAGGGTGGGTAGCGCCGCCCGCATGCGGCTATCATCGGTGATTTTTCCCTTCTCATCCAGAGGGACATTGAAGTCAACCCGGACCAGAACCCTCTTACCGCTGACATCAATATCCCTGACGGTCATCTTATCCATGTAGCACCTCTAAGTAGATGTCTTACCGAAAATAATATCTTCTCAGGCGGAAGTAGTCCTTGCCTCGCTCCGGGCAGTCAGACGGGAATCAGAGGTAAGGTCGGGAAATGAGGTTAGCACCTGCTGGACTATTCCTTTGGCATCCAGGTTGTATTTAGCACGGAGAACGGCTTGGGTTCCGTGCTCGACAAACTCATCCGGGATGCCCAGACTTTTTATTCGAATATGGTTCTTGCCCGTCTTGTGCAGAAAGCTGACGAGGCTGCTGCCGAAACCGCCGCTAACCGTATTTTCCTCAACGGTAACCATGCGTTTAATGCTACTAGTCAGTTCTGTGACAAGTTTAGCGTCCAGCGGCTTGACGAAACGGGCGTTAACTACG
Source organism: uncultured Dehalococcoidales bacterium (assembly GCA_964569555.1). Classification (GTDB taxonomy): domain Bacteria; phylum Chloroflexota; class Dehalococcoidia; order Dehalococcoidales; family JAUYDJ01. The sequence goes on from CAZMTT010000027.1 coordinate 5,604, forward strand.
GTGGCTTCAATGCCCTGCGAAGCCAGCTCGCGGGCGGCTTCAAGGGCCGGGGCTACGGTAGCCCCGACAGCCAGTATGGCTACATCTTCCCCGTTTCTCAGGACTTCCCACTGGCCGATTGGTATCTGGTGCAGCTCGGCTTCCAACTCCACCCCCTGCCCGGCACTGCGCGGGTATCTGATTGCCATCGGCTGCAGTGCTCTGGTGGCGGTATAGAGTAAGTGCCGGAGCTCATTCTCGTCCTTGGGTGCGGCTACAATCATATTGGGCATCAAGGTGAGATAAGACAGGTCAAAGGCACCCTGGTGTGTCTTGCCATCATCGCCAACGATACCGCCCCGGTCGATAGCGAAAATCACCGGTAATTCCTGAAGGCAAACGTCGTGTATCAGCTGGTCAAAGGCACGCTGCAGAAAAGTAGAGTATATCGCCACGATGGGAGTGAAGCCCTGCGTCGCCAGCCCGGCAGCAAAGGTAACCGCGTGTTGCTCGCAGATGCCGACATCAAAAACGCGGTCGGGAAACTCGTCCTTGACAATACTGAGACAATTCCCTTCCGGCATCGCCGGGGTGATTGTCACCAGCTTCGGATTTTGCCGCGTCAGGCTGAGCACGGTCTGGGCGAATACTTCGCTGTAGGTGGGTATTTTCGGGGCGCCTTTATCCGACTTGGCACTTACCCCGTGGAAATAAACGGCGTTACTCTCGGCGGGGAGATAGCCCTTACCTTTGGTGGTCAACACATGAATGAGGGCCGGTTTGACCTGGTAATCCCTGACCCGGGTAAAGACCTTTTTCAACCCGGCAACATCGTGTCCATCAATTGGCCCCACGTAGCTAAAGCCGAGCTCCTCCCAGATTGCCGACGGCATAACAAAGCCCTTGATGCCACTCTCAACCCTCTCCCCCAAACCCCAGAGCCGTTTACCTAAAGGCAGCTTTTGGAGGACTCGCCGGCTTTCTTCTTTTGCCCGGTGGTAACGGGGGTCAAAACGCACCTTGCTCAGCAGCCTGGCTAAAGCACCGACAGTGGGGGAGATTGACATTCCGTTGTCATTCAGGATTACAATGAGCTTGGAACCCAGATGACCGGCCTGATTGAATGCTTCCAAGGCCATGCCACCAGTTATCGCTCCGTCACCGATTACGGCAACGACGCGGTGGTCGTCACCGGCCAGGTCACGGGCAATGGCCATGCCCAGTGCGGCTGAGACTGAGGTGCTGGCATGACCGGCACCAAACGGGTCATGCTCACTCTCACTGCGGCTGGTAAAGCCGGACAACCCGCCATATTGCCGCAGGGTAGCAAAAAGTTTGCGCCGGCCGGTAAGTAGTTTGTGGACATAGCTTTGGTGGCCAACATCCCAGATAATCTTATCACGGGGACTGTCAAATGCCAGGTGCAAAGCTATGGTAAGTTCAACTACACCCAGATTGGAGGCTAGGTGTCCTCCGTTAGCGGTTACTCTGGCTACCAGTTCTTCCCTAATTTCAGCGGCTAATTGCTTGAGCTGTCGTTTGGTCAGCTTTCTCAGATCCGCCGGGCTATCTATTCGGTCTAGTAACCTCGGCATATTTTGCCTTTTAATCCATCATGCTTTGGCGGGTAATCTCATACTAGCAATAAGGGTAGCTATTGTCAAACTATTTGCTTCTTTTGCCCGTCCTGGTTTTAGCCGTTTTCCGGGGAGGTTTAGCCCGTTGCTCTCTCAACCAGCGGTTGATTTCATCCAGGGCAGGAGGCGCAATGTAGAATACTTCTATATCCGGCGGGAACTGGAGCTGGTGCTCTTCCCTGATGAACAGTATGCCAATCTCGTCTGAGTTGAGGGTTTCATCAATGTGGTGGGCGATATATTCGTTTCTCTGCTTATTGACTTCAACATAAGACTTATAAACCCGGGCAAATACCTTCGGGTTCTGTAAACCCAGCGCCAGGCACCGGCTCCAGTCCATGAATTCGGTCAGCGCTTCGATGTCCTCGGCGGCTTCAAGTTGAGCCCCCCTCCCCAGCCTGTCTTGAACAATCTGATAGCTGCTCTGGTTCAGCCCTTTGATTGCTTTCAGCCCAGCCTTGCTGCTAACCGGAATCAGCTCATGATATATCCGGGCTATCTTGCCCAGTTTGAGCTCTAATTCGCCAATCTGGCCTTCAGCCTGTTGCCAGTAGCGGCTGAATATTTCCCTATAATCCTCTGGGGATTGCGGGCCGCAGTAAATCAGTGGCACTAAGTATAGCTTGCGGCCCTTTTTAAATTGCTCAACCGGAGGCTTCTCTATTTTGCCCAGTTCTTCCGACATAAGATATACCCCCTCTGCCTGCCCTCTCGGCTTCGCCGGCAAACGTTGACACCGTAAATAACGGGAGTGCTATAATATCAACTACTGTATTGTGTCCCTGTAGCTCAGTTGGACAGAGCAGCTGCCTTCTAAGCAGCGGGTCGAGCGTTCGAATCGCTCCAGGGACGCCACTTAGCTTCAAATTGAGGCTATCTTAACCTCTAGACCCCGGGCAATATCCCCAAGCATTCTACTAAAAGACCAACTGCTTCGTCAAAAATGGAGGTTAAGATGGCAGAGAATCTTCAGGAACAACTCAGTCAGATAATCGAAAACAAGAGCAGAGCAACCCAGCTTGCCAATTTGATCCAGGGCTACCGGCTCTGCGCCCGGACTGAGGGTGTAACAATCTGACGGATTGTACAATTTTCAAAAATGACTCAAATGATAAGTTATTTTCTATTCAAACCTCAGTGCCTCAATCGGATTGAGTCGGGAGGCATTCCAGGCCGGATAGAAGCCAAAAAACAGACCGATGCCAAGTGATACCGAAACCGCCAGAATCACGATATCGGCACTGACCAGTGTCGTCATCAGACCCATGCTGTTCACAAAATGGGCTACCAGCCAGCCGATTATGACGCCGATGATACCTCCTGCCAGGGTGAGGAAAGCGGCTTCAATCAGGAATTGAATCCAGATGTCATGTTCTTTAGCACCCAGTGCTTTGCGGATGCCTATCTCTCTGGTTCTCTCCAGTACCGAGACCAGCATGATATTCATCACCCCGATGCCCCCCACCAGCAGTGAAATGGCAGCGATAGCGCCTAGAAGGAGGGTCATCGTGCCGGTCGCTTCCGACACAGTTTCGGCTATCTCCTGCATGGACATGATACGAAAATCATCATCGGCGTTAGAGCCCAGCCGGTGGCGGGTGCGAAGCAGGCTGGTGATTTCCTGCACAACGTAATCTGCCTGCTCTTCGTTGCTCACCGTCAGTTCTATGGAGGATACCACGCGCTCGCCCTGGCTGGTTCGCGGCTGGGCGACCATCTGCTGCATGGCAGTCAGCGGAATAAGGACGGCGTCATCGGGAGAGCCGAACATGCCCCCCTTGCTCTCCAGAACCCCGATAACGCGGACGATGTTGCCGCCCATCCGTATCTGTTGCCCTATCGGGTCGGCATCTCCAAACAGTGTCTCCTTTACCTCAGAGCCAAGCACGACTACCCTCGTGCCGCGCTGGTACTCGTAATCAGAGAAGAAGGCGCCATACGCAATCTCTAAATTCTGTATATCTTGATACTGCGGAGGTACACCGGTAACCTGGGCATTCATATTTTCACCGCCGACAACCAGCTGTAGCGATGTGGAATAGGTGGGGGCTACCGAATCTACATAGGCGACCTGTTCTGATATTGCCTCGGCATCTTCCTGAGTGAGGGTCTGGACGCTGCCGGCAGCACTTCTGACGCCGCCGAAGGTAAACACGCCGGGGCTGATGGAAATGCGGTCTGAGCCAAGGGTTTCAATGCGGGAAAGAATATCTGCCTGAGCCCCCCGGCCGATGGACATCAGGCTAATCACGGCGGCGATGCCGATTACAATTCCCAAAATGGTCAGGGAGCTGCGGAGCTTATGAGTAATTACCCCGACCCAGGCGGTAGAAAAGGGCTCCAACCACTTCTTCATACCTTCTCCTCCCTTTCTACCTGCCCGTCCTTGATATGGATAATGCGCTGGCAGTGGTGAGCAAGATTAGCGTCATGGGTTATCAGAACTAAGGTGATACCCTGCTCGGCATGCAGAGAGGTGAGTATGGAGATTATCTCCTCACCGGAGCGGCTGTCCAGGTTGCCGGTAGGCTCGTCGGCCAGAATCAGGGGCGGGTTCTTCACTATCGCCCGGGCAATGGCCACCCTCTGCTGCTCTCCTCCGGAAAGCTCGGTGGGGCGGTGATGAGCGCGGTCGGAGAGTCCGACTTTGGTCAGCGCTTCCAGGGCGCGTCTGCGGTCAACACCGCCGGCATATCTCAGACCTAGTTCAACATTGGCCAGTGCCGAGAGCCGGGGCAGCAGGTTGAAAGTCTGAAAGACAAAGCCTACCTTCTGCCCTCTGACCATGGCCAGCTCGCCGCTGCTAAGGCGGCTGACCTCTCTCCCTTCCAAATAGTAGCTACCGGATGTCGGTTTATCCAGGCAACCCATCAGGTTGAGTATAGTGGACTTACCCGAGCCGGAGGGCCCCATAATTGCCACCAGTTCGCCCTGCTTGATATGCATGGTTATTCCTCGGAGAACGGTCAGCTCTCTCTTGCCCATGGGATAGGTTTTGATTATATCGTGTAGCTCAATCACCTCGGTGGCCCCCTACTCCGGGTATTAGCATGGCTCTACCTGGTGAGCCTGGCGGTGTCGTTGATTCAGTGGCCGTCCCCTGGGGGACAGCTACCTTTTCGCCTTCGCTGAGACCATCAGTTACCTCGGTGTACTGCCAGTTGCTGATACCGGTTGTTATGGCGCGCTCCTCAAGGGTGCCGTTCGGCGATACTACCTGGACATAGGTCTGCCCTCCCTGGCCGGTAATCGCCGAGTTGGGGACGAGGAGCACATCGCTTCTTTCCTCCACTATAATAGTCACGGTGACGGTCAGCCCCTCTCTGAGCTGGAGGTCTTCCGGTGACTCTACTTCGACCTTGACCTCGTAGTTCACCACGCTTGACTGAATGGTGGCGGTCGGTGAAATGTGAGTAACCTCAGCGGGGAAGGTTAGCCCCGACATGGCGTCCACGCTTACCCGGGCTTTTCCACCCACCGTTACCGGCAGAATGTCCATTTCGCTTACCAGGATATCCACCTCAAACCGGTCGGGGTCAGCAATTTGCACCGCGACCGTGCCGGTTATTACTTCGTCACCACCTTCAACATTCACGCTGGTGACGAAACCATCAAACGGGGCGATGATAAGCGGACTTTTGCTATTGGCTTTATCCAGCGCTTTCTGGGCATCCACCAAGCCTTTCTGGGCATCCTCAAGACGCCCCTGGGCCAGTTCTGTCTCGAGCTTCTTCACCATTATTTCGGGAACGTCATAGTCCATTATCATGGCATTTAGCTTGGATTCGGCGGCTTCTAATCTTGACGTGGCATACGCCACTACCGAACTTCCTAGCTCTCTGTCTAGCACATATTCTAGAAATGCTTCGGCATTATCATATTCAGCCTGAGCAACTTCAACCTCCGGCCAAGTATATGTACCTTCAGCCTCATCCAGAGCAATCTCGGCATTTTTCAGATTTATCTCTGCCTGGACACGGCTACGCTCGGCTGAGGCGAGGGCATCTTCCAGAGCGCTAAGCTCGTCATCCCACTCCTCTGTGTCCAGCTTGGCCAGCACCTGTCCCTCCTCTACGATGTCGCCCTCATCCACCAGAACTGCTTCCACCGCCGCTTCCGGGTAGAAGGTGTCAAAAGCCAGGTCTTCAGTACGGGACAGCGCCAGATTGCCGGCGGCGGTGATATCTATGGTCAGGTTACCACTCTGCACCGTGGCCAGCTGGTACTCGGCCGCTTCGGCCTCGCCTGATTCGGAACCGCAGCCGATTACAGTGGCCACGAGTCCGACCAGAATAAATGTGGTTAAAGTTGTATTTATAATTCTCTTCACGCTCCCTGCCTCCATTTTTTATTAGTGGGCTAAAAGATTTATTCTAAATTCAATATGGCATACGAATGTTAAGTAATTATGAAGCCTACCGGTGCCTGCCCGGAATGAGGTGAGTAAGATTAGGCTGCCACCGGGAGGGTAAAACTGAAGCAACTGCCTTTCCCCGGTTCACTCCGGGCATTGATTTTACCGCCGTGGGCTTCAACCAGGCGCCTGGCGATGGTAAGCCCTAGACCGCTACCACCGGTGGCTCTGGTGCGGGACTTGTCCACCCGGTAGAAGCGCTCGAAGATATTGGGCAGGTCCTCGGGGGGGATGCCTTCACCGGTATCGGTAACACTTACTTCCACCCAGCTACCCCACTGCCTTGCTGCCACTGTTATGCTGTCGCCTTTGCCAGTATGGACGATGGCGTTTTCCAGGAGGTTACGCAGGACCTGACCAATCCGCTGGGAATCAATATTTACCAAAGGCAACTTATCAGGCAGGTCAGAGGCTATTGATACGCCTTTGGTAGCTGCCTGGGCTTGCACCGAAGCCGCTGTCTTTTGGATTAACTCGCCGATATTTTTTGATTGGCGGTTGAGTTTCAGTGCGCCTGCCTCAGCTAGGCTCAGCTCCTGGAGGTCATCAATCAGTCGTGATAGCAAAGTCGCTTCTTCTTCAAGGGAGCGGATAGTCTCTGAATCCGGCTGCTTTACCCCGTCGCGGACTGCTTCTAGGTAACCCTTGAGGTTGGACAGCGGAGTCCGCAGCTCGTGGGCGACATCGGCGGTCATACTCCGCCGCAGCTGCTCGGCTCGCTCTAGGTCGCTAGCCATTGAGTTAAAGGCTTGAGCTAGCTCCCCCATTTCGCCTTTATCTTTGAGCTGGACTCTTTGCGATAAATCTCCCTGCCCCAACTGTCTGGCGGCCAGGGTAAGAACTTTGACCGGTGTTGAGATTCGGCGTGATAGAAAGAAGGTGAATAAGAGCGCAATAGCCACCGCCAGTAGCGCACCCCAGATGAGAAAACGGCCTATTGCCTGGGAGAACCCGAGCGGTGAAGGGAAATCGGTCAATGGTTCAGGGCTGATGTAGAGGATGCCGGCGGTGCCTCCTGCCCATGGCGGTGATACCGGCATGCCCGGTACGTCAAGATGGTACGGCTCCCCTAACAGCTCTCCCTGAGAATCAGCAACTACCACCCCGCTAGTGTCAGTGAGTATGATTCTGTGGCCGTAGAGGCTACCCCACTGCTCCACGTAGGATTGAATTCCCTCCCAGTCCCCCTGCTGGCGGTAATAACGGTGCAGCTCGAATACTACCCGGCTGAAGCGTGCCTGCTCGCTTCTTTCCAAGAAGCGGCGGGTTTCACCTCCAGCAGTCTGGCTTACGAAAAAATATACGGCGCCCACGGCCACCAGTATTACCAGCGTGAAGGCCATTAAGAGACGAAATCGCAAACTGTGTATCACTTTACACCTCTGAGAACTTGTAACCAGCTCCATACACCGTCTTTATGTATCTGGGTTTTCGGGGGTTCGGTTCCAGCTTTCGACGCAGATTGAGGACATGGACATCGATGGTGCGGTCAAATCCCTCAAAATCATAACCGAGTGCTTTTTCAATAAGCTGGGCGCGGCTAAAAACGCGGCCCGGTTCCCTGGCCAGAACCCCCAGCAGCTTGAATTCAACCGTGGTGAGACTGAGGGGTTTCCCGGCCAGAGTGGCTTCATGTCTGAGAAAGTTAATATTGAGCTGACCGTGTTTGATTTCTTCAGGACCGCGCTCTCCGGGAAAGCGTCTGAGGACGGTTCTCACTCTGGCCGCCAGTTCCCGGGGGCTGAAGGGCTTGGTCATGTAGTCATCCGCACCTAAATCCAGGCCGGTTAGCTTGTCTTGGTCAGTAGTCTTGGCGGTAAGCATAATAATCGGCACATCGGATTCTGTCCGCAGAGTACGGCATACTTCAAGTCCATCAACCCCGGGCAGCATCAGGTCGAGCACAATGAGGTCAGGATGGCCTTCCCGAGCCAGGCGCAGGGCTTCAGTGCCATCATAAGCAGTCAGGACACGGTAGCCATCACGGTTGAGATATAGTTTGACCAGCTCTACCGTTTTTTGGTCATCGTCCACTACCAGGACTTTCTTACCGGCCATCTTAAATCCTTAATCATCACTAACCTATTCTATTATGTTATAACGCAAATGTTAAGTAATTGTTAATTTTACTGTTTTCATCTTACTGCTGGCCGGGCAAAGTAAAGGCGAGAGGGGGAATACCCCCTCTCGCCTGGGAATGTTCAGCTAGAGTTTCGGTGCTGAACCGGTCACTTATTCGGCGGGGGCACAGGGACCACCAAAGCCACGCATGCCACCCTTCCCGGGGAAAGCGCCCTGAGCGCGGAAGCCAAATTCAAAGGGGACATCAGGTCTGGCTCCCCACCAATCTTGCAGCTCATCGGCCTGTTCCTGGGTTATCCTGCCCTGTTCTACCATCTTCTGAAGGCGGTTTTGCTGGGCTTCAGCCCGCATTTCGTCCCGCGCCTGGGCAAAGGCGGCTTCTAACGCCTCCGGGTCGATACTGTCGCCGGTGTTATCCTGGTAGATCTCGCAGACTCTATCCAGCGTAGCTTCGTGTCCCGCCCCAGGCTGGTTGTCGTCGCTATCACTTGTCTGAGCAAGGACTACCCCGCCAATGGTTCCCACCAGTATCACGGCTGCCAGTACGGCGGCAATGATAAACTTCTTGCTTCGCCACATTTCCGTTTCACCTCCTTATTGTTATCCGATAATGCCATAGTAACAAACAAATATTAAAATCCGGTTAAGTCTTTAGAGAGCATTACAGAATATCTCACTGAAAGTCTTTACTTATATGAGTAAAACCAGAGGTTAGTATGCTGAGTGATATAGTAGTCATAGGTTAACAAAAGCTTGATTTATTACCTAATTGCACTTTCTAGCGTTTTGTTCACTCGCGTTTTCAAGTCTTGAGAACTGACGCTCCGTAATCCAAATCTAGGCACTTTTTCGGGCTAATTAATGTTTCCCCCTACCCATTGAAGGGCAAGGTCTCTTCCATAGGTACGGCGCTTCTCTCCTTCAAAGGAAAGGAATCTAAGGGGTAGGAGGGACGCTTTTATATTTGCCCGAAGTTCTTAAGCTGCGAATAGTCAATCAAGCCACTTTCGGCGATGTTCTCTATTTCAATTCCAGCCTCAACGGCGGCGGCTACTGGGTTCAATCCGCCGAGCAGCACCAGGCCGACTCTATTGAGACCGACTGTTATCCGGCAGAGTGGCTCGCTGGTATTACCCAGGGCATAGACACCGCCAATGCCAGCTTCATTAAGCAGGGCTATTTTCTCTTCAACCAGGGCTCTCGACGGCGCCGGTATCTCCCGGAAATTAGCCAGTATCTTCCCGCTACCGGTTCGGGCAGCCTGGCTAACATCGGTCATCCTGGCCCGGATGTATTGCTCGGATGGGTCGAGGGAGGTACCAGCGTAGTTTATTATGGCGACAAATCGCCTTGGCTGGTTACGGCTAACCTCAAGCACTCCCCCAAATCGCGATTTAATGGGAACCCCCGCTTTCAGCAGTATACCGTTGATGACAATGCTGCAAACCGTTGCCAGGCCAATCTTGCCCTTCGGGACAATCACCGAACCGAGTTTTTCCCCTTCCGAGGCAGTGGCTACCAGTTGACTGACACAGATTCCGGCCCGGAAGGCTTCACTCATTGCCGACCAGGCCTCTTTAAATCTAGCCCGGTCAATGAGTGAGGTGTTTATGGGGACTTGTCCGGTTCGTTTTTGGGGGTCAAAAGATGTGTTGAACGCCAACAGGTCCAGTTTGTCCAGTATGAAGCCGATCTGTTCCGGGGCGAGGGCTATCTTGAGCTCTTCAAACCCTCCGGCGGTGAGTGACCTGCCATCATGGCCCATTGGCTGGGTATAGCCCCGTTCATCGGTCAGTTTAAGATAATATCTAACCGCCCGCCCGCTCAAAAAGACACCGTGGCGCTCCAGTTCGCGGGCAATGGTAATTGACCCCAACGGCTCAGAGGACTCACTCAGCACCTTGAGAATGGTGATTATTTTTCTTTCCGCCTCGGAGCTGGCACTCTCTGGCCGTCGGACTTCTCTCAGCTCTCTATCGGCGGTGATGGGAGTAATCTGATTCGGGCCGATTCGGGGTCGGCGCATAATAAATTCTCCGATGAGAGATACTTCAGTTTATAGAATCGGTAAATATCTCTTAAGCTCGTAGTCGGTCACCTGGGTGCGATACTGGTCCCACTCAATTTTCTTGTTCTGGATGAAGGCGTTGAAAACGTGTTCCCCAAGGGCCTTCCGCA
>CAZMTT010000028.1:0-11274 GCA_964569555.1 uncultured Dehalococcoidales bacterium
AAGACCGCAAGTAGACTACTTGTTTGATAGGCGGCAGGTGTAAGTGCAGTAATGCATTCAGCTAAGCCGTACTAATGGTCGAGGGCTTGACCTGCTTCAGAGTTGATATTAGGCCAACTAATAAGGGAGGGGCTTAAAGCCCCTCTTTTTGTTTTGGTGTCTTGATTTCTCTATATTGAGTGATTTTTGTGGTGACCTATCCCCCTGACCCCCTTCCCTTTGGGGATGAAGGGAAGGGGGACAAGCCGTCTAAGCTCGACGTCTTCTAGGATTTTCTAAATAAGTCAAGAATACCTTATTGCGATACCTTTCATCTATTTCGTTTTCAATGCGTTCTCGAGCAGTCTTGCTTAAATACCCATATATTACTACATTGACTCTATAAGAATATCTGCTATATGCCCCTATTTGTCCTATTAGCCTATCAACCTCCGCTGTATGTGGCGCTAATTTCCCTTCAACTAACACATTTTCAACTTTTGCGTCTGCTGTTCTGTCATCGCCAAGTCTAAATTGGTAAGTTGCATCGTATCCTTGAGATTTCAATATCCCGACAAGTTCCTTATTTGCCTCCTCTTCATTTGTGTATGTCCTTGCGGTGTCATCCATTGCTTTCAAAGCCTTTTTGAGAATACTTCCGAGTTCGCTAGTCATTCTTCTTCTTCTGAGAAACTTCCTGATTTGCCAGAACATTACTAAGGCAAGCGTCACTGCAACAATAATTCCTATGAAGACCCCATAGTTTTGTACCAGATAGACCAAAAACCAAAACCCTATGCCTAAGATAACTAACCAAGCTATAAACCTAGCATTTAGCTCTTGTCTTTGCCTCGCAGTTAGTCTTTTTCTTGACTTCCTGCTCATTTGCTTACCTCCCGCCCTTTCAGGCATTTGGAACTCTACTCCGCTATCTGGCTTTTGTCAACGGATCAGGTCGGCTAAGGGGCGTCTAAGAGGGGCGTTAGCCCCTCTTTTCTTTCTCTCCCCCTCTCCTTTGACACCTCGTAAGGAGAGGGGGATTAAGGGGGTGAGGTAGAAGAATAAGAGCCTGGGTTCTTTTCTTTTCTGAGGTAGTGTGTTAGAATAAGTTTTGAGTCTTCTGGTGGTTAGAGCGGGGTGGTACCACCCGTTCCCATCCCGAACACGGCAGTGAAACGCCCCAGCGCAGACGATACTTGAGAGGCAACTCTTTGTGGAAAATATGCCACTGCCAGGGGGCTCACTCGAGCCTAGTTTTGACCTTTGCCCTAAGTTAAACTATAATATTTGGGAATAAAACGAGGCGCAAAGATGACTAGCCGATTTGAGAAATTTTCGGAGCGGGCTCGCCGGGTTCTCACCTTAGCCCAGGAAGAGGCAGAGCACCTTAACCATACCTACATTGATACCGAGCATATCCTGCTCGGTCTGGTGCGGGAGGAAGATGGTGTTGGTGCCAAGGTGCTCACCAATCTGGGCGTAGCCCTGAATAAAGTGCGCTCCGCCGTAGATTTCATTGTCGGGCAGGGCCAGAAACCGACCACCGGTGAAACCGGGCTTACTCCCCGAGCCAAGAGAGTCATTGAACTGGCCATAGATGAAGCCCGCCACCTCGGTCATAATTATATCGGCACCGAACACTTGCTCCTGGGACTGCTCCGCGAAACCGGCGGGGTAGCTTCAGCCGTACTGGACAACTTTGGTGTCACCCTGGAACGGGCGCGCACCGAGACCCTCCACATCCTCAGCGAAGGGATACCCCGCTCCCGATTTGCCCGCAGTACCAGCCGCACGCCGGCCCTCGACCAGCTAGGCATTGACCTCACCGCGGCGGCGCGTGCCGAGAAACTTGACCCCGTCATCGGGCGCTTCAAGGAGATTGAGCGGGTAATTCAGATACTCAGCCGCCGCACCAAGAACAACCCGGCCCTTATCGGCGAGCCCGGAGTTGGCAAGACCGCCATTGTGGAAGGGCTGGCGCACCGCATTGTCGCCGGTGATGTCCCCGAGACTTTAGAGGGGAAGAGACTGGTTACCCTGGACATAGGGGCGCTGGTCGCCGGGACCAAATACCGCGGTGAGTTTGAAGAGCGCCTGAAGAAGGTCATTGAAGAGATAAAAACCTCGGGCAACTGCGTCCTCTTTATCGACGAATTCCACACCATGGTCGGTGCCGGCGCCGCTGAGGGAGCCGTTGATGCCGCCAACATCCTGAAACCGTCGCTCTCCCGAGGCGAGATACAGTGCATCGGCGCGACCACCCTGGATGATTACCGCAAGCACGTAGAACGGGATGCCGCCCTGGAGCGGCGTTTCCAGCCGATTCTGGTAGAAGAGCCGACCATAGAGCAAACCCTGGAAATTCTACACGGCATTAAGGAACGCTATGAGGAGCATCACCGGCTAACCATCAGTGATGAAGCCCTGAACAAGGCAGCCGCGCTGGCGGCGAGATATATACCCGACCGCTTCCTCCCCGATAAGGCGATTGACCTCATCGATGAGGCCGCCTCACGGGTGAGAATCAGACACCGGGCGGTACCGATTACGCTGAAGGAAGCCAGACAGCTTGAGGAGGCAGTGCGCAAAGACAAAGACGAGGCGCTGGCCTCTCAACAGTATGAGCTGGCCGCCGAAAAGCGCCAGCAGGAGCTCCAAGTTCAGGACAAAATAAAGCAACTGGAAACGGAGTGGCAGCTTAAGCAGCAACAAGAAGAAGTGGTGGTAAAGGCGGAGGATATCGCCGAAGTGGTCAACATGTGGACCGGGGTGCCGGTGGTGCAGTTAGCCGAAGAGGAAACCGGCCGTCTGCTCCAGATGGAAGAGGCAATCCATCAACGCATTGTCGGTCAGGATGAGGCGATAATTACCATTGCCAAGGCAGTAAGGCGAGCCCGGGCCGGGCTCAAGGACCCGCGACACCCCATCGGTAACTTCATCTTTCTGGGACCAACCGGGGTGGGCAAGACCGAGCTGGTCAGAGCCCTGGCTGAATTTATGTTCGGCAGTGAGGACGCCCTCATCAGGCTTGATATGTCCGAGTTTATGGAAAAACACACCGTAGCCAGACTGGTGGGAGCACCGCCGGGATATGTCGGCTATGAAGAAGGGGGGCAACTGACCGAGGCGGTACGGCGGAAATCGTACTGCGTCATCCTGCTTGATGAAATTGAAAAGGCCCACACCGACGTGTTCAATATACTGCTTCAGATTTTTGACGATGGTCACCTGACCGACGCCAAGGGGCGCCGTGTTGACTTCCGCAACAGCATCATTGTCATGACCAGCAATATTGGCGCCGAGCTCATCAAGAAGGGAAGCACCATCGGTTTCACCTCACACACCGACGAAGTTAAGACCCAGCAGCTTGCTTATGATAAGATGAAGGAGAAGCTGCTCGGTGAACTGAAGAAAACCTTCCGCCCTGAATTTCTCAACCGTATTGATGGCGTGGTTGTCTTCCATGCCCTGAACAAAGAGCACATCCGCAAGATTGTTGACCTGATGCTTAGCACAGTATCCAGCCAACTTGCCGAAAGAGAAATAAAGCTGAAGGTAACCGAAGCCGCCAAAGACTTTCTCGGTGAAAAGGGCTATGATGAGGTCTTCGGAGCTCGCCCGCTGCGCCGGGTAATTCAAAATATGGTGGAGAATAAACTCTCCGAGGACATACTCCGGAGTGAGTTCAAGGTCTTCGACCGTGTCTTTGAGATCGACATCAAGAGAGTTGAGGCCCCCACGGTCAGTCTTGATACCACCACCATTGAGACCATCGGTAATGCCATCAAAAGAATCAAGGGCGTGCTGAGCGTAGACAGGTCGGAAGATTTGCTACTCATTAGCACTGCTAAGGAATTGAAGGCTCAGGAGCTGAAGACTCAGATAGAGACCATTGTCAAGGACAACTTTGGCTTTACGGCTCAGATAAAGATGCAGAGCTTCATCTCCTCGGTTGTGGTTGACGTGGGAGACGAGGAGATTACCATCAGGTCCGAAGAGAAGCTAATGCAGCCGGCACCGGTCCTGGTTGGTGACGAAAGCCGTGAATAGCCTCGCAGCCTAAAGCCAGCTTGAACATACAGGGCGGGGAACAAGCTAAGATGAAAAGACCGCCCTTTTAGTTTGTCAAAAAGGAAATTAAAATTGGCCCAAGAACGAATAGAGGTTCCCATGACCGGTAAGGTTATCTCGGTCAGTGTCAAAGCCGGCGACAGTGTCAAAGAGGGAGACACGCTCTGCATACTGGAGTCAATGAAGATGGAAAACCCGATAATGACCCCGGTGAGTGGCACTGTTACCGAGGTAGGAGTCGCCGAGGGACAGGTGGTTAAGACCGGCGATTTAATCGCTACTATTGAATACTGATAGCGCTAAACCAGTGAGTAGGTGACCAAATGCTCAATGCGGTATGGATAGTTCTCTTGGGAATGGCAATTATCTTTGCGGTATTGGGCATTTTGTCTCTGACCATTACCATAGTGGATAGACTGTTCTGTCCCAGGGAGAAAAAAGAAGCACAAGAATAGATAATGGATATCGCCACCAGTGAATTCCTCGGTTTCCTCAATTTAAGCTGGCAAGCAGTGGTCATGCTGCTCATTGCCGGCGTCCTCATCTGGCTCGGCATCACCCACAAGGTTGAGCCAGTGTTACTGATTCCCATCGGCATGGGCTGTATGCTGGCCAATATACCTCTGGGCGGCACCACTGAAGCCGGCGGCTTCCTGGCGGTGCTCAGAGACGCCGGTATCTATACCGAGATATTCCCCCTGCTTATCTTTATCGGCATTGGGGCGATGATTGATTTCGAGCCCTTTTTGCAGAGACCCTATACTATTTTTCTCGGTGCCGCCGCCCAGTTTGGTATCTTCGGCACCTTCTTTCTGGCCTACTGGCTGGGAGCGGGGGGGCTTCACCTGCTGGACTTCAGCCTCAATGATGCCGCCGCCATCGGTATCATTGGCTCGGCTGATGGACCCACTTCCATTTATGTCGCCTCTGTGCTACAATCCAAATACGCGGCTGCCATCGTAGTGGCAGCCTATTCTTATATGGCCATGGTCCCCATCATCCAGCCACCAATTATCAAAGCAATGTGCAGCCACGAGGAAAGGGCTCTCAAAATGCCCGTAGTTGCCGGAGCCACTTCCCAGCGGCTAAAAATTCTCTTCCCCATCATTACCATCCTGGTAGTCGGTCTGATTGTTCCCAAAGCCACGCCGCTTATCGGCTGCCTTATGTTCGGCAATCTGCTCCGCGAAAGCGGGGTGGTAACCCGACTTTCCGAGGCCGCCCAGAATGAGATGGCTAATATCGTCACCATCCTCCTCGGCGTTACGGTGGGGGGAATGATGGTCGGCATTGAATTCCTGAGACCGGAGACCATCCTGGTCTTTGTGCTGGGTATAGTTGCCTTCAGTCTGGATACCGTGGCCGGTGTTCTGCTGGGCAAGTCGATGTATGTCCTGTCCGGCAAAAAGGTCAATCCCATGATTGGTGCCTGTGGCATCTCGGCTTTCCCGATGTCAGCACGGGTAGTGCAAAAGCTGGGGCTGGAGGCTAATCCCTATAATCACCTGCTGATGCATGCCGCCGGCGCCAATGTCGCCGGGCAGATTGCTTCGGTGGTGGCCGGTGGCGCCATGCTGATGCTGGTGCCCATGTTTAGTTAAATGGTGAGTTAAGCCGAAGAGCTAAATATATATCAAGGAGGTATAAGAAAGAACTATGGAAACCATGATGCTCGTCACCCTGGTCGTCTTCTGCATCACCATCGCCTTCGTTATCTGGGGCAAGTACGATAGTGCCATAGTAGGCCTTATCGGTGTGGTGGTAATGGTCGTATTAGGGGTGATGGACGAGGCGACCGCCTTCCTGTCGGTAGACTGGAATGTTATTGCCATCCTCTTCTCTATCTGGATAATCGCCATCTACTTCGGCAAATCGGGCATCCCGGAGTATCTGGCCATTAAGATGCTCCAGCTTTCCCGTAATAACATCGGTCTCTTTTTGATGCTCATCGGCATCCTGGCCGGCTTCCTCTCCATGTTCGTCGACAATGTCGTCGTCATCCTGATGATGGCACCGGTCATCTTTCACATCACCCGCAAGATGAAGCTGGCTACCTTTCCCTTTCTGATGTTTGTCGGGCTCTGTGCCAACTTTATGGGCACCGCGTTACTTCTAGGCGACCTGCCGCCACAGATGCTCCATTCTGTTTCTGGAATTGAGTTCCCCGAGTTCATCTGGCAGTTTGGCCGACCCTCTTCCTTCATTCTACTCACCGTAACCTTTCTGATTACGGCCGTTATCATGTACCGCATCAGGCTTAGAAAAAACTATGCCGGGATAGCGGCCACCGGCGTTGATGAACTGCTATCCGCCAAGCCGACGGAATATATTAAGAATAAATATTTCGCCATCGTCTCAGTGGGGTTTTTCCTGCTCACCATCCTGGCGATGTCCTTCCGCCAGGTGCTCGGTTACCATCTCGGCTTCATTGCCCTGATGGGAATGGTAGCCCTGGTCCTGGCCAATGAACTCTTTGCCAAGAAGCTGGACAGCCCGACTGTCGAGGATGTCCTGAAAGAACTGGACTGGCGCGCACTATTATTCTACATAGTGCTTTTCATACTGGTTGGTAGTCTGCAGCACGCCGGCATCATTGGAATGGTGGCGGCGGCCATGGCACCCTATTTCCAGCAAAATGTAGTTCTGGGCACCAGCCTGCTTTACTGGATAACCTCGCCCATAGTCGCCTTTGTGGAACACGACGCCTACATTCTGGTGTTTTTGCACCTGATTAAAGACCTGGCGGCGACCACCGGTATCAATCCCTGGCCGCTGTGGTGGGCCCTGGTCTGGGCGGGGACTCTGGGCAGCAACCTGACAATCGCCGGTGCCCCGGCCCTCTTCGTGGCCAAGAATCTGTCTGAAGGGGAAGACAAGGTTAAAATCGCCCTGAAGGAGTTCCTGAGCTACTCGGCACCTTTCGTCTTTATCAGCCTGGCGATTCAATATGTGCTGACCCTTATATTCTGGGTCTTTCCTTTCGCCTGATGGGGCGTTTATATAACTTGAATCGATAAACCCTGACCTTATCCGGCTGATAAGGGATAGAGCCTGGTTTTCTGGGGGTATCAACAAAAGGCTGATACCCCCTCTTCTTGCATAACGACCTGAAATTAGGTAAAGTCAACCTGTGGGCAAAGAGAAAGCGGGTAGAACCATCTTTGTCTGCCAGCAGTGCGGCAAGGAGAGCCTTAAATGGCTGGGACGCTGCCCCAACTGCCAGCAGTGGAACAGCTTTGTCGAAACCACGATAGCGGTCTCGGCTCCCCCGCCCCTCTCCCCCCTCCAGCCACCCCAGGAGCTGTCCCGCATCTCGCTTAAGGCCACCGACCGCCTCGCCCTTCCCATGGCTGAGTTCAACCGCGTGCTGGGTGGGGGGCTGGTTGCCGGCTCACTGGTGCTCATCAGTGGCGACCCCGGCATCGGCAAGTCCACTCTCCTGCTTCAGGTCTCGGCGCTGATAACCCAGCTTGGAGATAAAGTAGTCTATGTTACCGCCGAGGAGACGCTGCACCAGATTAAGCTCAGGGCGGAGCGTCTGGGGGTAAGCGGGGAGAACCTCTACCTGCTGGCTGAGACCGACCTCAGCATTATTCTAAGCCAGATTGAGGAGCTTTCCCCCAGTCTGGTGGTCATTGACTCCATCCAGGCGGTTAACCACCCAGAATTGGATACAGGGGCGGGCAGTGTCACCCAGGTGCGGGAGTGCACCCAGCAGCTGATGCACTGGGCCAAGCAAAAGGCAGTACCCGCCTTCATTACCGGGCACGTCACCAAGGACGGGGCAATTGCCGGGCCCAAGGTCCTGGAGCATATTGTCGATGTCGTCCTCTACTTTGAGGGCGAGCCGTTCAGCGCCTACCGGCTGCTGCGCTCGGTAAAGAACCGCTTCGGCTCCACCAACGAGGTGGGCGTCTTTGAGATGAGAGAGCAGGGGCTGGTTGAGGTGGACAACCCCTCACAGGCTTTTCTCGCCCAGCGCTGGGGGAAAGCGGTTGGCTCGGTGGTGGTGTCCACCCTTGAGGGCAGCCGCCCCCTGCTGGTCGAGATTCAAGCCCTGACCAACCCCACCAGCTTCGGCCTGCCCCGGCGCACCGCCAACGGCGTGGACTTCAACCGGCTGATGCTGATTACGGCCGTGCTGAGCAAGCGCCTCGGCCTGAAGCTGGGCAGTCAGGATATCATCGTCAATGTTACCGGCGGGCTCAAGATAGGCGAGCCGGCGGCTGACCTGGGCATTGCCCTGGCCATTACCTCCAGCTTCCGTGATATAAGCGTTGACCCGCAGCTGATAGCCGTCGGCGAGATAGGGTTAAGCGGGGAACTGAGGATGGTGCCCCAGCTGGAACGGCGGGTAACCGAAGCCACCCGCCTCGGCTTCAAGCGCTGTCTGATACCCAGAACCGGCGCCGGAATCAGCCCCACCCCCAGAAACATTGAGCTCGTCCCGGTCAGCACCCTGCCCGAAGCCATAAAAATAGGGCTGGTCAGAAGTAAAACCAGCCCCGATTAAATATTTTCACCCCCCCCCAGCAATCCCGCCAGTTACTTTATGTAAAGCTAGTCTTCTATTTGGGCATTGGAATCAGGCAGATAAAGCGGAGAGGCTGGTCGCTCTTATTGACCAGGCAGTGGGGTTCGTTGGGGGCGATAAAGACAACGCTCCCCTCAGCAATCGGCGTCTCTCCCCCCTCCCCGACCACCACTCCCTCGCCGGCGAGGACGAATACCTCGTGCTCCCAGGGGTGAGTATGGTGTGGTGTGGCGCTACCCGGCTCAACCTCAAAGACACGCATCATGAAATTGGGCGCCCCGTCCTGAGCCGTAATAACCTCCCGCTTCAGCACCCCGGGTAGCTCTTGTGTTGCCTTGACCTCAAGATAGTTCTTAACCTTCATCAGTCCCTACCTCAATAAAGCTAGCCCATTATAGCACCTTATACTTGAGCGACATGGTAGATATAACGCCGGATTTGCTCTATAATCTAGACAGTTAAAATGGCTAGTCAAGAGCAGGTGGGGGCGGTCATTGCCGCCGCCGGCAGCAGCGAGCGGATGGGCGGGGTGGACAAGGTATTCGCCCCGCTGGGCGAAAAGCCAGTCCTGGTCCGGGTAATAGATACTTTCCAGAATTGCCGTCTTATCGACCAGATAGTGGTCGCCGTCAATAAATCTATTCTGGACAAATGCCGGGAGTTGGCTGCCGGGCAGGGCTGGACAGAAATAATTTTTTGTGAAGGCGGCAGACGGCGCCAGGACTCGGTCGCCAATGCCCTGAGCCAGCTCAAACCGTGCCAGTGGGTGGTTATCCACGACAGCGCCCGGCCGCTGGTAACCGAGGCATTGATTGAGCAGGGGCTGGAAGAAGCCAGAGAAACCGGGGCGGCGGTGGCGGCGGTCCCGGTTACTGATACCATCAAGGTCGCCGGGGGTGACCGGCTGGTGCAGGAGACGCTGAGCAGAGGCAGATTATGGGCAGTGCAGACCCCGCAGGTATTCCGCACTGACATAATTAGCCAAGCCCACCAGCGCCTAAAGGCTGAGGTGACCGATGATGCCGCCATGGTGGAGCAGCTGGGCAATAAGGTCAAGCTCTATCCGGGCGCTTATGATAATATAAAGATAACCACCCCCGACGACCTGACTTTAGCTGAAATTCTATGGCAGAGGCGTGAAAATGCGTATCGGCATCGGCAGTGATATCCACCCCCTGGTGGCGGGGCGAAAACTGGTGCTGGGCGGGGTGGAGATACCCTTCAGCAAGGGGCTCAGCGGCTGGAGCGACGGCGATGTGCTGACCCACGCCGTTATTGATGCCCTGCTGGGGGCGGCGGCGATGGGCGATATCGGCGGCCACTTCCCCCCCGGCGAGCCGCAGTACCGGGATATTTCCAGCCTGACCCTGCTGAAACAGGTAAAAGATAAACTGGCCGCAGGGGGGTGGCGGGTGGGCAACATTGATGCCACTGTCGTCGCCGAGCAGCCCAGACTCAGCCCCTTTATTGAAGAGATGAGGCAGAAGCTCAGCCAGACACTGGGCATTAAAACTGACCAGCTAAGCGTGAAGGCGACCACCGCTAAGCAGCTGGGCTTTATCGGTCAGGGGAAGGGAATTGCCGTGGCGGCCGTTGTTCTGATTGAAGGGAGCCAGGATGAAGGTATATAACACCCTATCCGCCCGCAAAGAAGAATTTTTCCCCCAGGGCGATGAGGTCAAGATGTATGTCTGCGGCATTACCCCTTACGACCACTCTCACATCGGTCACGGCATGAGCTACATCGTCTTTGATGTCATCCGGCGTTACCTTCAGTTTCACGGCTATAAAGTGAAATATGTGCAGAATATCACCGATGTTGACGATAAAATTATCAGCCGGGCTAACCAGCTCGGCATCTCGCCCAGTGAGCTGGCCGAGAAATATGCCCGCGGCTACTTTGCGGATATGGCTGACCTCAATATCGCCCCGGCCGATATTTACCCCCGGGCTACCCAGGAGATAGCCAAGATTATTGAGGTGATACAGGGCTTGATTGATAAGGGGCATGCCTACGCCGCACAGGGCAGCGCCTACTTCCGCGTCAGGAGTAAGGACGACTACGGCAAGCTGGCCCACCGCAGCCTGAAGTCAATGATGGCCGGCGCCAGAATCGAGGCCGGGGAAGAGAAGGAGCACCCGATGGACTTTGCCCTGTGGAAGGCCGCCAAGCCGGGCGAGCCGTCCTGGCCCAGCCCCTGGGGGGAGGGCCGACCGGGCTGGCACATTGAGTGCAGTGCCATGTCGCTGAAATACCTGGGTGAGACCCTTGATATCCACGGCGGCGGGCAGGACCTGATTTTCCCCCATCACGAGAACGAAATCGCCCAGTCGGAGAGCTTCACCGGCAAGAAGCCCTTTGTTAAATACTGGCTCCACAACGGGCTGCTCCAGCTCGGTGAGGAGAAGATGAGCAAGTCCCTGGGCAACCTGATTACCATCCAGGAAGCCCTGGAGATATACAGCGCCGACGCCATCCGCGTCTTCGTGTTGAGCTCCCACTACCGCAGCCCCCTCACCTTCTCCGACGAAGCTCTGGAAGCCGCCGAGAGCGGCGCGGAGGAAGTCGTCTGCTGGGGCGACGGCTCGCCCTCGCGGGAGTTCCTCTACGCGCCGGACGCGGCCGAGGGCATCTGCCTGGCCGCCGAGCGCTACGACGGCCCGCTGCCGGTCAACCTCGGATCGGGAAG
>CAZMTT010000028.1:11284-15860 GCA_964569555.1 uncultured Dehalococcoidales bacterium
AGCAAAGATAGACACCAAGACCTACCGGGATAGATTTATTGAGGCCATGGACGACGATTTCGGCACCCCCCAGGCGTTAGCCACTCTGTTTGACCTGGCCCGCGAGATTAACCGGGCCGATGAAGCCGGCTACGAGGCTAAAGAAGCAAGGGGGGCACTTAAAGAGCTAGCCGAAGTGCTGGGCTTGACTCTGAAAGAAAGAGAACTGCCCCCGCTTGATGTTGAGCCATTACGAGAGATACTTATTTCAATTAATGAGTGGCGCCAGCTTGCTGGTTTGAAAGAGATACCCGTTGAAAAGACTCCCGATGATGTTGAAGCCCTGATGGAGCTTATTACGGCAACACGAAGTGCCTTACGGGATAAGGAACAGTGGCAGTATGCCGATAAAATCCGCTCCCGACTGGAAGAAATAGGCATCGCCCTTGAAGATACTCCCAGGGGCACGGTGTGGCGGCGTAAGAGATAGCCTTTTGGAGGTGAATTATGTGGCAGAATATCGCCTTTGCCCTGATTGGCATCGGCATACTGGTCTTGCTCGGCTGGGCGGTTAAAGACTTCTTCATGGCCAGTGAAGTCCCCCTGATTATCCGGATAGCCGTCGGTGCCATCAGTGTCGGCATACTGTTTCTTATCGGTATCGCGGCTAAAGACCGGATAGCCAAAGCCAGAAAAGAGAATTTCAAGGAGATTGAAAAATGATTATCACCACCTCGGCTCAGATAGAAGGCAAGAGAATCACCAAGACCATCGGACTGGTAAAAGGCAGCACCATCCGGGCCCGACATGTCGGCAAGGATATTATGGCGGCGTTCCGGGGGGTGGTGGGTGGTGAGATAACCGAGTACACCAAGATGATGGCTGAAGCCAGGGAAGAAGCCCTCCAGCGAATGATAGAGGATGCCCAGAAGCAGGGGGCCAATGCCATCATCAGCATGAGGTTCACCACATCAATGGTAATGACCAGTGCCGCCGAGATACTCGCCTACGGAACAGCGGTGATAGTGGAATAGTTAAAAGTAATTACCGCCGCTTCATCAGCTGCGCCCAGAGGTAGCGCCACGGCCTTAATTTTATCAGGCCCACCGGCAGCTCAAGCTGGGTCTTCTCACTTACCGGCAGCCAGTTTATCTCGTCAATTACTGACTTCAAACCGGGCAGCTGCGCCTCAAGTCTGCCCTGAGATTTTAAATCGTCGAGGTGATGCATCATTTCCCGTGCCGACTTGATGCGCCACTCACTGGCTTGAGCCAGCTTTTGGGGAATAACCCCGTATTTTGCCTTCAGGTGGTTAAGGCGGAGTATGGATTCATAGGCGGTCTCGGCAATCTGGTGCAAGTTCATCCATTCGGTCTCGTAGTTGAGGGAATACTTCCAGCTTGGTGAAAGCAGCGCCTGGCGGTGCTCTTTCAGTGTCCGAAACCGGATGCGATAGCCGTGGCGCTCCGGGTGCTCAAAGCCGGGGCTGCCCGGGTCAAGAAAGGGGGAGAGGGGGGCAATAAACAGGGAAAGCCGTTTGTCCCCCTTGAACCGCTGCAGCAGGTGCTCGCTGTAATCAACCGTAGCCATCACCGACTCTGTCGTCTGCCTGGGCACGCCGAGCATAAAAAAGACATCCAGCCGGCCGCAGCCCGCCTCAAGGACATCACTCAGCGTCTGCTCCAGCGCCTCGGTGGCGTAGTTTCTCCCCGATGCCCGTCTTACCTCGGGGTCATGGGACTCGGGGGATATCTCCAGAACGAAATTGGGGCAGGCCAGCCCCATCTGACGTATGATTCTGGTCGGGGCGGGGGTGAACAGCTCCAGAATAAACCGGTTCTTCACCCGGCTCTGCTTGATGAGGCGCAGGACCTCCTCGGCGTAGTCTTCCCCCGCCTGGCACAGGTCACCCAGGATAAAGATGGGGGCACCGCTGAAGCGGGCGATTTGCTTTACATTGTGAATAATCGCCTGCGGGGAGCGGAACACGGTCTGGCCACGGTTATAGCAGTGCTGGAAGGTGTCTGCCGAGCCGCCGCAGATAACGCAGTTCTGAGTGCAGCCGCGGCAGGTAAAAATGGCGGTAACCGGATAGCGCAGCCAGTCCCTGAAGGGCAGGCAGCTAATCAAGTCGCGGTGCCGGATCACCGAACGGATAACCGTGCCGTAGTTGTCCAGCATAATATCACCCAGATCGGTGGGCACATGGGAGAAGGGGTTCTCCCTGATTTTGCCCTGACTATCGCGCCAGACCAGGTTAGGTACTGATTCCGGCTCCCCTCCCCCCCTGACGGCGTCCATCAGCTGCCGCAGGGGCTCCTCCGCCGAGTCACCCCGGATGACATAGTCTATTTCCGGGTAGTCAATTAGCTCGCGGTAGAAATACGAAGAGGAAAAGCCGCCCAGCACCACCCTGGCTTGGGGGTGGTATTTCTTCACCAGCCGGGCCACTTCAATGGCGCCGTGGCAGTGCACCATCCAGTGCAGGTCAATGCCAAAGACGGGTGCTTCCAGCCTGGCAATCATCTCTTCGGCGCTGAAATTTCTATCCCGCAACATGCGCACCGCCAGGTTGACAATGCGCACCCGGTAGCCGGCCCGCTCCAGGTACTCAGCCAGACTGGTAAAGCCGAGGGGATACATCTCAAAGACCGGTGAAGGCGGCACCAGGTCGCTGACCGGCCCGTAGAGAATCGTCTGCTGGCGAAAGTCATAAATGCTGGGGGCATGAAGCAGAATTAAATCAAGCGACATGCTGACTCCTACTTAACGGCAATATGAATGGCGCTAACTCCCCAGAAGAGCCGGCGGTAGCTTACCCGCCCGAAGCCGACTCTCATCAGTAATTCTTTAAGCTCCTCAGCGGTGTAAAACCGGGATGCTGAGTGAGCCAGGTAATGATAGGCACCCCGCTGCCCCGAAATCAGCCAGCCCAGCCCGAAGGCGAAAGAGCTCAGATATAGATGAAAAAGCCTTCGTATCAGCCCTGCTTCCGGCTGGCTGGTCTCCACAATGATAAACCTGCCCCCGGGAGCGAGCACCCTTAATACCTCAGCCAGGTAGCGCTCGGCCAGCGGGTTCTGGTAGGTCAGATTGCGAAAGGCATAAGAGATGCCCACACAGTCAAAGTAGCCATCGGGGAAAGGCAGGTGAGCCGCATCACCATAGATAAAAGTAATTTTTTTCTCCCCGACAGAACGCGCTGCTTTCTGCCGGGCTATCTCCAGCATGGGCGGGCTGTAGTCAAGGCCGACAATCTCAATATCTTCCGCCATTTTAGCCAGCTGGACGGCCAGGTCACCGGTGCCGCAGCCCAGGTCAAGGGCTCGCTGCGGCGCCGGGCTGAGGCACTCCCGGGCCGCCTTAAGCCGCCACCAGTTGTCCAGCCCCCAGGTTATCACGTGGTTAATCAGGTCGTAGCGGGGTGGCACCTCGGTAAAAATGCGCTGCAGCGGTTTCTTCGACTCTGATTTTATCTTGGCGGTCAATTGGTCTGTCCTCAAAAAATGCCGGCCAGGATATAGCCGATGCCGAGCAATAGCTGGGTCAGCAGCACCACCAGCACGTTGTTGGCCATCGCCGGCATTAACTTGTCCATCCCCGTTGGCTTAAGAGCGCCCTTAATTGCCTTTACCGCAAAGGGAAGGGTGAGCAGGGCGATTAGGGCAAAAACGGGCATTACCCGGGCCACCACCCCGCCGACTATCCACAGATAGACCATTATCGTCAGTGCCGAATAGACTATGCCCGCTTTCTCCCGGCCGATAACGATGGGCAGGGTCTGGCGCTTTGCCGTCTGGTCAGCTTCCACATCAGGGAACTCGTTGAGCAGGAGCAGATTATGCACCAGAATACCGGAGGGGATAGAAGCGATAACTGCCGGCCAGGTATAGCCTGCCGTCTGCACAAAGTAGGCACCCAGCACCGGCAGCGTCCCCAAACCCAGCCCGGCGGCCCACTCCGGCCATTTTGTCTTCAGTATAAACGGAGTGTAAAGCAAGATACACAGGGCACCGGCCAGAATTAAGGGCAGCAGCAGCCAGCCCCGGGTAAGCACAAAGTAAATACCAATCGGTATCGTCAGTAGCAGAGAGACCACCCCCAGCCAGAGCACCTGAGTCGGGGTGAGCCTGGCGGCGGGCAGGATGCCGCTACCGCCGCTGAAGGGGGTCTTGGGGGTAACTAAATCGATACCGCTGCGGTAGTCAAAGTAGTCGTTGAGCACATTGACACTGGTGTGGGCCAGAAGCAGCCCGACCATGGCGAGCAGGGCAAAACCGGGGTGAAAGGCGCCATCATACCAGGCAATACTAGCGCCCAGAAAGGCCAGCACCACCGAGAGCAGCAGGAACTGCGGTCTGGTCTCCAAAAACCATATCTTTAGCCTCAAAAGCCTCTTCTCCAACCCGGCATCGCCCTAGGTAAGCTTGATAGTCATCAGCGCCACAATGACAAACAGAACCATCAAGACGACGGTCAGTTGAAACAGGGTTTTTTCCACACCCCGTTTGGTGCGGTAGACTGTATCCGGCTGACCAAAGATACCCCCCAGCCCGCCACCGCGAACCTGAAGCAGAATCGCAAATATCAAGCCCAG
>CAZMTT010000029.1:0-15710 GCA_964569555.1 uncultured Dehalococcoidales bacterium
TGTGACACCCTGATTAAAAGTCAGGTGCTCTACCAACTGAGCTAACGGCCCACTGAAGTTTTAATTTTACCACGCTGCCGCTGGGTTTAACAACACTCTGAATTCCGTAGCCCGGCTTGGCCGGGTTTGTTGACCGGGGCAGGACTATAAGCCGTCTATAATGCGGTACATATTCTGGTAGGCGCGGACAAAATCGGGCTCTTCTTTCTCCAGCCTGTCTTTTATCAGGCTCATTCGGCGCATGAATTCGGGCTTGTCTTTGTTCTTGACTAAATCAGCCCAGGTTTGGGCCGTTTTTTGGAAGAGTTCCTCAATATCGGTCATATGGGGCAAGGACATCTGCAAGCTGGCGTAAAACTCCGGGTCCCGGGAAACAACCCCTTCGACCAGTGTTAGCAGCATTTTGTAGGTAGTCCCGGCGATGTTTCGCATCTGTTCCAGCCTGTCCAGGCTGAGCAGGGTATCGGCGGAAACGATGGCGATGAAGTGGGTCAGTCCGAGCACAACCGCCACCATCTCATCGTGTTCCCGGGGGGACATCAGGGTGACCCGGGCGTCTTTGGTTTCCAGATACCGTTTCACTTTTTGCGCCAGCATGGTTTCATCCTGATTGGTTGGCGTCAGCACAATGTTCTGGTTTTTGATACTGCTCGCCCCGGGACCGAACATAGGGTGGGCACCGAGCACCAGGGCGGTCTTAAGGTATTTATGCATTGTCTCCACCGGGGACACCTTGACGGAGGTAATATCAACGACCACCTGCTTCGGCGGGATATGAGGGGCAATCTCCTCGATAACCTCTTGGAAGTCAGTTATCGGCACTGACACCAGAACCGCATCGGCACTCTTGACCGCATCCGCGTTGCTGGCTACCGTGATACCCGGTTGTTTGGTGGCGGGGAGTTTCTTTTCATCCCGGTCGGTTATGATTACCTCTCTGCCTTCCTTCAGCAGGAAGTGGGTAATCCACTGCCCCATCTTGCCGGCACCACCAATTATGGCGACTTTCATTGCTTTAGCTATAATCTCCTTACTTTGCTTTCGGGTATGAACCAAGCACCTTGACGAAGATGGAAACCCTCTCCAGGCTCTCCAGGACTTCTTGGGATAGCTTGTCCTGGTGATGGCCTTCAAAATCAAGGTAGAAATTATATTCCCAGGGTTTTTGTCGGGTTGGTCTGGACTCAATCTTGGTCAGATTGATATTTCGGGCGGCCAGTTCACTCAGGAAGCTAAACAGGGTGCCCGGTTTGTGCTTTACGGCAAAGACGATAGAGGTCTTGTCATTACCTGAGGGTGGGGCATCCTGCCGGGATAGAATGAAGAAGCGGGTGAAATTATTCGGATTGTCCTCAATCTCTCTGGCCAGAACCTTCATCTGGTAGATTTCGGCGGCCCGGGCGCTGGCCACGGCGCCGCCGTCAGTCATTTTCTGCTCCTTTATCATCTTGACGCTGGTGGCGGTATTATAGGTCGGGATTAGCTCGCTGCCCAGCTGCTTCAGGAAAGCCCGGCACTGTGCCAGCGCCTGGGGGTGGGAATAGACCTTTTTAATCAGGCCCAGGTGTGCCTCGGGATTGGCAATCAGGCAGTGGCTGATTCTGAGCTCGGTTTCCCCGCACACCTTGAGGCGGGAGTCCAGGAGCAGGTCATAGACCCGGCTGATACTCCCCTCCAGTGAATTCTCAATGGGCACGACACCGTAGTTGGCTTCGCCCTGCTCCACCAGCCGGAAGACATTGTCTAAACTTTCACTGGGCTTGACCTGAATTGAAGGCCCGAAGAACTGGAAGGCGGCCTCTTCGCCATAGGCGCCGATTTCACCCTGAAAGGCAACGGTGGCTTCCTGAACACTCTTGGACAGGGTCATTATCTCTTTATAGATGCTCTCGATATCGGCCTCGTTCAGGCTTTCGTCCCGGGCGATACGCCGGGCACTCTCCAGGACCCTTTCTTCCCGGGCGGTGTCCTCCACCGGCTTGCCCCGCTTTCTTTTCTCACTGCCGATTTCCCGGGCAATTCGTAGCCTCTCTGCGATAAGCCTGACCAGCTCGGTATCGGTCTCGTCTATCTTCTTCCTTAAATCTTCCAGGCTCATTTTATTACCCTCGGTATCAGTCCTGCCCTCAGGGCGAAATCACAAATGGTTACCGCCATCATAGCGGCCACGGCGGGAACGGCTCGGGGCACGATGCAGACATCGTGCCTGCCCATTACGCTGATGGTCGTCTTTTCCATTTTAGCAATATCAACTGTTTCCTGGCTCTGCGGGATGGACGCCGTCGGCTTAACGGCCACCCTGACCACCACCGGCATACCATTGCTGATGCCGCCCAGGATACCGCCGGCATTATTGGTGGTGGTGACTATCTTACCATCTTTTAGGGTGAAGGGGTCGTTATTCTGTGAGCCCCGCATCCGGGCCGCATTAAAGCCGGCGCCGAATTCAACCGCCTTGACGGCGGGGATGGCCAAGAGTGCCCTGGCCAGTTCTCCGTCCAGATTATCAAAGACCGGCTCACCCAGCCCGGCGGGCACATTGAGGGCGATGCCCTCAATAATACCGCCGATGCTATCTTGCTCTTGGGCCGCTTTTTCAATCAGCCGGGCCATTTCATCGGCAGCCTTCGGGTCGGCACAGCGCAGGGGGCTTTGGTCAGCGTTTCGTTTTATTTCGGCAATCTCCTTCGCGGCCGCTTTGATGCCGCCGATTTCAACGGTATGCGCCAGCACCTCGATGCCGGTCAGACCGAGCAGTTTCCGGGCAATGGCTCCGGCCATGACCAGAGCCACCGTGATTCTCCCCGAAAACCGCCCGCCGCCCCGTATATCGTTGAAGCCCCCGTATTTCACAAAGGTGGTATAGTCAGCGTGTCCCGGCCTTAAGGCGAACTTGTTCTTTTTGTAGTCGCCGGAGTCCACATCTTTGTTCCAGGTCAGCATGCCGATGGGAGCGCCGGTGGTGAAGCCGTTATAAACACCGCTGATTATCTCAACCTCGTCTTTCTCACCTCTGGCGGTGCTGCCCATAGTCTGGCTGGCACGCCGCTTGTCCAGTTCGGCCTGGATATCGGCCTGGCTGAGGGGCAGTCCGGCGGGGCAGCCGTCAACAAGGATACCCAGGCATGTCCCGTGGCTCTCGCCAAAGCAGGTAATAGTAAAAATTTTGCCTAAACTATTGCCCATTTATTTTCACCCTCCCCCCTAGACTCTTTAGTTTATCCCAGAAATCGGGGAATGTCTTGGCGACGCACTCGGCGCCGTCTATTATCGTGTCTCCGGCCACCGAGCCGAGCAGGCTGAAAGCCATGGCGATGCGGTGGTCACCACGGCTATTAATTAAGGCTCCCTTCGGCGCTGAGCCGGTGATAGTGAGCTTATTTTTGGTCTCGGTGACTTTTATGCCCATTCTGGTTAAGCCCTCTTTTACCGCCGCCACCCGGTCTGATTCCTTGATTACCGCCCGCTCTATGCCGGTTAATTCGCTGGTGCCATCGGCAACTGCCGCCAGTACGGCCATAGTCGGCAGCAGGTCGATGCAGTCGGTTAAATCGGCTCGTATCGCCTTTAATCTCTTTTGGGACACCACCACTGAATTCGGCTTCACCTCAACCGGAGCGCCCATATCCGGCAGGAAGTTTAGCATTATCTTATCACCCTGCAAACTCTCCGGGTTTAAATTACCAACTTCTATCCCCCCCGAAATTGCCCCCAGGGCCAGAAAATATGACGCCGAAGACCAGTCCCCCTCAACTTCGTATTTAGCTGGCCGGTATGCCTGTCGGGTTATTTTAAATTCATCAAGCTCCTTGGAGAAGCCTGTTTTTAGGCCGAATTTACTGAGGCAGTCGATGGTCATCAGCACGAAGGGCTTTGACTGCAGGGGGGTGGTTATTTTTATCTTCAGCCCATCTTCAGCGAAGGGGGCGATGAAGAGCAGGGCGGAGACAAACTGTGAGCTGATGTCACCGGCCAGTTCAACGGTGCCTCCCCTCAGCCCCCCACCTTCCACTGTTATCGGGGCATTCTCACCCTGGCGGGAGGCGTTCACCCCCAGCTGGCGGAGTGCCCGAATTAAGGGTTCAACCGGTCTCTTAGCCAGAGACGGGGCGGCGGTTAGACGGCACTTCCCCGGCACCAGCGAGCAGATGGCGGTCATAAACCTCAGGGTTGCCGCCGATTCACCGCAGAACAAATCCCCATTGGCTTCATGGAAATTCCCCCCGCTGACGCGCCAGCTATCTTTTTGCGGACTGATATTAACCCCGATTTTGCCCAGCACCGCGAGGGCGGCTCCGGTGTCATCCGAGATTAAGGGGTGAATTATCTCGCTCTCCCCCCGGGCCAGGGTGGCACCCATCAGGGCGCGGATGGTGTAGCTCTTGGAGGGAGGGGCGGTTATTCTGCCTTTCGGCTGGCTTTTCTCAATGAAAGCTTTCATTTTTTAATTCGCTTATTATTTGCCCGGCAATAGAGTTAATATTTAGCCCGGAGGTGTCTATGGTGATATCGGCGGCTCGCTCATAGAGGGGCTGGCGCTGTTTCAGTAGCTCCCGGATACGCTCAGCCTTATCGGCTACCTCAAGCAGGGGTCTTTTGTTTTTAGCGCCTGCCGTCCGCTTCAGGATTATTTCGGGTGGTGCGGTCAGATAGACAATGATACACTCCTTTTTTAGGTACTCAATATTTATCTGGTTGAGGACGATGCCGCCCCCGCCGGCAATAACCGCATTTTTGCGCCCGGCGACCTGCCGGGTGACTTCAGTCTCCAGCCTGCGGAAGGCGGCCTCACCGTCCTGCTGGAATATGGCGGGGATGCTCTTCCCCGCCTTCTCTTCAATTAAAAAGTCAAGCTCAATAAATTCTTTATTCAGCCTCCGGGCGAGAGCCTTGGCCACCGCTGTTTTGCCCGTCCCCATAAAACCGACCAGGGCGAGACTAGTTTTCATGTTTCAGCGCCTTGACTGCCTCTTTTTTCATTATTTCAACGGGGGCTTTCTGCCCGGTCCACATCTCAAAGGCGAGCGCTCCCTGCCCGACCAGCATGTCGATACCGCTGATGGTCTTGACGCCAGCCGCTTCCGCCTCTTTTAATAGCCTCGTTTTGGGGGGATTATAGACGATGTCAAAAACGACCAGCCCCGGTTTCAGCAGTTTGGCGGGGACAGGGCTTTCTTTCTGGTTGGGCTTCATACCGACGCTGGTGGTGTTGATTAAAACATCGGCCCTCTTCAGTGCCGAGGCCAGATTTTTATCATTCAGCACCACCGCTTTAGCCTTCTGGAAAAGCCGGGAGAGCCGGAAGGCCAGTTCTTTAGCCCAGTCAAATTCCGATTGCCGGTTAAGAATGGTCAGGCTGGCTTCATTCTGGGCAAGGATGAAGCAAATTGCCCGGGCGGCACCGCCGGCACCGAGAATGACCATATTTTTAGCCTCTGGCTCAACCCCGTTCTCCTTCAGCGCCTGCAGAAAGCCGGCGGCATCGGTGTTGTAGCCGGTTAAAACGCCGTTTTTGTTGACCACGGTGTTGACCGCACCGATATTCTCGGCAAGCGGGTCCAGTTTATCCAGAAAGCGCATAATGGCTACCTTATGGGGCAGGGTTACGTTAAAGCCGCTGACATTAAGGGCTTTCATCCCGGCGACCGCTTTGCCCAGTTCCGCCTTCTTGACCGGAAAGGGAGCGTAGAGGTAATCCAGCCCCAGCTCCCTGAAGGCGGCATTGTGCATTACCGGTGATACGGTATGCTCTAGCGGGTCACCGATTATGCCACAGAGTTTGGTTTTCCCGGCAGTACGGCTACTCATTTTTAAACATCCGGTAAATCTTGCTTAAATCGGCTACCGTTATCTGGCCGGCGGCGGACTGGCTGCCTTCTTGGGTGGCGGCGTAGCTGAATTCGCCGCCGAGCAGGGGACAGAGAACCCGGCTTATCGTACCCAGTCCTCCCATGGCAAAAGAGACTATGCTGGTCTGGGGAAAGTCGGCAATAAGCTGCAGCACGGTCAGATTGTCCTCAAATTTTTGGGCGGTGGTGACCACCTTGCCGATATCGGCACCGGCTTCCAGTTCTTTCTTGACTATCTCCCGCAGCCGCTCTAGAGGGGGCGTTCCCTTAAAATCATGGCAGGAGATAAGACATTTTGCCTTTCTTTTAATCAGGGCGACCATCTCTTTCAGGTTGCCGGTGACGAGCTCGATATCAACCATATCCGCCCCCAGCTCCAGTGCCCGGAGCAGCTCTTCCCGGCGCCGGGCTTCGCTTCCTGACCAGCTGCCCCCTTCTTCGGCACAGCGATTGCAGGCTATCCAGGGCTTTTTCAGCTGTTTGGCCAGTTCGGCCCAGCCGGCGCCGATAAGGTCGATGCGGACTTCAAACAGGTCGACCAGCGGCTCCACTTTCTTTACCGCTTCGGTTTCGTTATTTATGATAACGGCGCAGATTCTAGGTCTCTTCATCGGTTAAAACCTCGGCCACCAGAGCAGGGCTTACCTCATCGCTGATGAAGGCATCGCCTATCTCCCGGAGCAGGACAAATCTTATCTTATCCTGCCTGACCTTCTTATCGTGTTGCATCGCCTCGATTAACTTTTTGGGGTCAAGTTTGGGCATTCTGGTGGGCAGGCCGGCTTTCTGGATGAGGTTCTTCAGTCTGGTGGCGGCCTCTTTATCCATAGTGCCCATCTTATTTGAGATTCGGGCGGCGGCGAGCATGCCCAGGGCGACGGCACCGCCGTGTTCCACCTTGAAATCAGAAACGGTCTCAATGGCGTGCCCGATGGTATGGCCGTAGTTCAGGATGCTTCTCACGCCGAAGTCCCTCTCGTCCTGGGCCACGACCTCGGCTTTAATTTGGGCGGTCTGGAAGACTACTTCCTCCAGCGCTTCGTTATCCTGCCCGTTTATGCGGTCAATATTTGCCTCCAGAAAGGCAAAGAATTTTTTATTTCTTATGGCGGCGCTTTTGATGACCTCGGCCAGCCCGCTGGCTATTTCGGCGGCGGGGAGGGTTTCCAGGGTATTAATATCGGCGAGAACCAGTTTGGGCTGGTAGAAGGCGCCGATCTTGTTTTTCAGCTGGCCGTGGTCTACCGCCACCTTGCCGCCGATGCTGCTATCCACCTGCGCCAGCAGGGTGGTGGGCATCTGGATGAGGGGCACCCCCCGCATATAGCTGGCGGCGACAAAGCCGGCCAGGTCGCCGATAACCCCGCCCCCCAGGGCCAAGATGGGGGTGGTCCTTTCCGCATGGCAGTCGGTCAGCTCATGGTATAGCCGGCCGGCGGTCTCCAGCGACTTCTGCTCTTCCCCTTCCGGGACCAGCAGGGTGATTACCCGGAAGCCGTCTATATCCAGAGTCTGCTTCAGTCCTTCGCCGTAGAGCTTTTTCAGGGTGGGGTTGGTGACAATCACCAGCTTGCCGGCGAAGCCGTGCTCTTTTAGCCGGTGGCCGGTTTGGGACAGCAGTCCCGAACCGATATGAATTTCGTAGCTATCGGCACCAAGTTCTAGGCTAACTTTTCGCATCATATCACTCATCTTTGGTTGCTATGGGCAAGTCGCGGCGGATTCTCCGGCAGGCATCAATGATGTCTTTCAGTTCATCCGGGGTTATCGTCTGTTGCCCGTCAACCCATGCCTCCTGGGGGTTGTAGTGCGTTTCCAGCATCAGACCGTTGGCACCGGCGGCGATGGCGGCACAGCTCATGTTTAAGATGAGGTCGTGGCGACCGGTGGCGTGGCTGGGGTCGGCGATTATGGGCAGATAGGTCTCTTTCTGGATGGCCGGGATAGACGCCAGGTCAAAGGTATATCGGGTGTAGCTTTTGCCCTTACCGATGGGTATGATCCCCCTTTCGCAAAGGATAATGTCTTTGTTGCCCTCGGCGGCGATGTATTCGGCGAAAGACAAAAATTCCTCAATGCCAGCCCCGAAGTGCCGCTTCAGCAGCACCGGCTTCTTTTTGCGGGCCACCGCGGAGAGCAGGTCCTGGTCATACATATTTCGGGACCCGATTTGAAGTATATCCACATAATCGGCAATCAGGTCAACCTGGGTTTCCCCTCTCACCTCGGTGATTACCGGCATTTCAAATTTTTCCCCGGCTTGGCGCAGCCAGCTTAACGCCTCTTCGGCGCCTTCCCGGCCATTAGCTCCCAGTCCCTGGAAGGAGTGCACCGAGCTGCGGGGCTTAAAAATACCGCCCCTCAGCATGTGGGCTCCGGCCTTCTTTATCCCCTCGGCAATCCTGAATAGCTGCTGCTTGTTTTCCACGGCACAGGGTCCGGCGATGAATACCGGCTCATCACTGCCGATGCTGGCGTTCTTTACCTTGATTAGCCGGCGTTCCCTCTTTTCACCGGATAGTTTACTATATTCCCGGCTTATCAGTTTATACGATGTTTCCACCATCATGGCTTCTTTCACCCCGGGGAGGACGGCGAAATGGGAGAAGGGAATCCGGTGCTCATCTCCCACCAGCCCGATTATTGTCCTGAATTCGCCCCGGGAAACATCAGCCTTGAGCCCGTATTTCTGGATTTCTTGCACCACCCTGGCTACTTCTTCATCGGTTGCCTCAGTTTTCATGATTATCATCTTTCCCCTCCTGATTGGTCTTCTAAATGAGAAAAACCCTCCGCCGGGGAGGGTTCTCTTTAAATTTACCTTAATTTATTGTTGTCGCGCCGTTTTTAGACCAATGCCCCCCCAGCGCATCCGATGCGCTCCGTAAAATAGTAATAATACCAATAGGGGGCAAAGTAAATTAACATATTCTTTACTCTATATTTAGCTTGGGTCAATATAACACAGGCGATATTGTTTGTCAACCTTCGCCGGTATTTAGTCTAGCCCTCGACGACATCACCGGTTGCCGGGTCGACCCTTATCCCTTTCTGGGTCAGCCAGGCGATGCTCCGTTCGATGTCCTTCTCGTCACCCTCCAGCTCCAGGACTACCCAGCCCTTGTTTTCCGAGATGTCAGCCCGGCGGATGTTGGGCACCACCTTGAACTGCTGGCTGATGTTATGGATGATGGGCTCCCGAACCAGTTCCGGAGGGAAGGTAAACATTACCTGTCTCTTCGCCATCTTAGTCCCCCCTGTCTTTATTAGCATAGCCTTTATTATCGGTTCCGCCCGGCAGACTGAGCACCTTCTCCAGTGATTCCAGATTGGGCTCGGTGGCCACGGGCTGGACCGTACCGGCCAGTATGTCCTGTGTTCTCGGCCCGGCGCCGGTGATGAAGGCTACGGTAAGTTCTTTTCGCTTGATTGCCCCGGTGGCAGCCAGTTTTTTCAGGGCACTGATTACCACTCCCCCCGCCGCCTC
The DNA here is from genome assembly GCA_964569555.1 of uncultured Dehalococcoidales bacterium. Taxonomy (GTDB): domain Bacteria; phylum Chloroflexota; class Dehalococcoidia; order Dehalococcoidales; family JAUYDJ01. The sequence goes on from CAZMTT010000029.1 coordinate 9,337, forward strand.
GGTAAAGATGCCCTCGGTTTGAGCCAGCAGCTTTATGCCGGCGATGGCTTCGTCATCGGTGACGGCACAGGCGCCACCACCGGACTGTCGGGCCACCCGCAGGGCATAGTAGCCATCGGTCGGATTGCCGATGGCGATGGACTTGGCAATAGTATCGGGCACTACCGGGTTGACATGGTGGCTGCCGGTTTCAAAGGCGTTGACAATCGGGGCGCTACCGGCGGCCTGGCTGACGAACATATGGGTATTGGCCGGTTCAATCAGGCCAAGCATGGATAGTTCGTCCAGCGCCTTCCAGATTCGGGTAAAGAGCAGCCCGGAAGCGGCCGGTGCCACCACGCAGTCGGGAGCACGCCAGCCCAGCTGCTCGGCGACCTCATAGCCCAGCGTCTTGCTCCCCTCGGCATAATATGGTCTCAGATTGATATTGATAAAGCCCAGCTTGTATTTCTGGGTCACCTTGGCGCAGAGGCGGTTGACATCGTCATAGCTGCCGTTGACCGTGATTAATACCGGGTTGTAGATGGCGGCCCCCACCAGCTTGCCCGTCTCAACATCGGCCGGGACGAAAACATAGGCCTTCATCTTCGCCTTGGCGGCATGGGCGGCGACACTGGCGGCCAGATTACCGGTTGAGGCGCAGGCGAGGGTATCAAAGCCGAATTCCCGTGCCTTGCTGGCCGCCACCGAGACGGCGCGGTCCTTGAAGGAGTAGGTCGGGTTGAGGCAGTCATTCTTGATGTAGAGATGTTCCAGCCCCAGCTCCAGCCCCAGGTTATCGGCTTTGACCAGAGGGGTGAAGCCGGTGCCAATGTCCACCTCTTTGTCTTCGGTGGGCAGTAAATCGCGGTAGCGCCACATGCTCCGCGGTCCCTGGCTCAGCTTATCCCGATTTACGGCTTTAGCCATCGCCTGGTAGTCATAGTTGACCTCAAGCGGGCTGAGGCAGAAGTCGCAAACATTCATGGGCTGCAGGGGATATTCCTGCCCGCATTTTCGACAGCGCAGAGTTCGGGCAAAAGACATGTCTGGCTCCTTCAACTTTCTTCCAGCGCCTGGCCTAAATCGTCAATCAAATCATCCGCGTTTTCCAAGCCCACGGATAGGCGGACTAGCTCATCAGTGAGGCCTACTTTTTCCCGGTGCTCTTTAGGCATTGAGGCGTGGCTCATTGTCGCCGGGTGTTCGGCCAAAGAAGCAACCCCGCCCAGTGATTCCGCCAGCGAAAATAGCTTGATTCTCTTCAGAAAACGGCTGGTCGCGCTGGCGCCACCTTTTAATTCAAACGAGACCACCCCCCCGAATCCCTTCATCTGCCGGCGGGCGATTTCATGACCGGGGTGGGACTTCAGTCCGGGATAGAATACCCGCTTCACGGCGGGGTGCTCGGCGAGATAATTGGCCACCCGGGTGGCGTTGGCCTCATGCTGTTTCATCCTTACCGGCAGGGTCTCAATGCCGCGCAGTACCAGCCAGCAATCAAAGGGGGCGGCACAGGTCCCCAGGGCATTAAGCAGAAACTGCACCCGCTCACTGAGCTCATCAGTGGTGGTTACCACCACCCCCCCGACCACATCACAGTGGCCGTTGAGGTACTTGGTGCTGGAATGGACGACCAGGTCAACCCCGTATTCAATCGGTCTCAAGAAGTAGGGGCTGGCAAAGGTATTGTCCATCACCGTAAGTAGTTTATGCTTGCCGGCGATATCTACCGCCATCTCAATATCGGTGATATTTAGCAACGGATTGGACGGCGTCTCCAGCCACAGCATCTTGGTATTGGGCTTGATGGCGGCTTCGATTTTGGAGCGATTATCTAGTCTGAGGAAGGTGAACTCCAGGCCGAAGTCCGGCATCACGTTCTGAAACAGGCGGTAGGTCCCCCCGTAGATATCATCGCCGCAGATTACATGGTCACCCGCCTTGAGCAGGTGGATTACGGTGGCTTCGGCAGCCATGCCGGTGGCGAAGGCAAACCCCGCCTTGCCCCCCTCAAGCCGGGCAACGGTGTCTTCCAGGACCTTGCGGGTCGGGTTTGCCGTGCGCGAGTAATCATAGCCTCGGCTTTGGCCCACATCGGCAAAGGCAAAGGTTGATGTCTGGTAGATGGGCGTGGAGATAGCCCCGTAGGTCTTATCCGGCCTCTCCCCGGCATGAATGGCGATGGTCTCAAATTTTATCTTCTTGGCCACCAAAATTACTCCCCGCTTTGGCTTTCTTTTTTATCTTCAGGAGAAGTGCCACTTGCCTTTTCCAGTTTCTTCAGGCGCTCTTCTAATTTGTCCTGCTCTTTCAGGACATGCCTGATGGCTTCGGCTACCGGGTCAGGCAGTCTGCCGTGTTCCAGGTCCAGAACCGGTTTATGGCGGTCTTCGACCACTCTCCCCGGGATACCAACTACGGTTGACCCCGGGGGGACCGACTTGACTACCACCGAGCCGGAGCCAATGCGGGCACCCTCGCCGATAGTAATGTCGCCCAGGGCTACCGCCCCGGTGCCAATAGTTACATTATTGCCGATGGTCGGGTGGCGCTTGCCCTTCTTCAGGGTGGTGCCACCAAGGACAACCCCCTGGTACATCAGCACATCATCGCCGATTTCTGAGGTCTCCCCGATGACCACCCCGGCCCCGTGGTCAATGAAGAAGCGCCGGCCAATCTTGGCGCCGGGGTGGATTTCAATGCTGGTCAGAAAGCGGTTGATATGGGAGAGAAGACGGGCCAGAAAGTAGAGCTTGCCCCGCCACAGAAAGTGGGCGATGCGGTGCAGCCACAGGGCGTGCAGGCCGGGGTAGCAGCAGAGCACCTCCAGCAAACCTCGCGCCGCCGGGTCTTTGTCAAATACGGTGTGAATATCTTCCCTTAATGTTTTAAACATGTTTTAAATATAGTCCGTTCTGGTAATGATGGAATTTTACCACAAACGAGGCAAACGACCAAACATTGGCCTTTAGCTCAGGAATCTGGTCGGGAATGTAAAGCCGGGCAGCTGGGTCAAGGCGTAGTTTGACGGCAGCACACCGGTGGGGCAGATGGAGAAGCACTCACCGCACTTGGGGCACTCCTCGGCGGCTATCTCCGGAAAGAACATTACCTGTCGCCGGATACCTCTACCGACAAAGCCCAGGGCATTCTTCTTCTTCACCTCGGCGCAGTAGCGGACGCATTGCCCGCAGAGGACACAGCAGGTCGGCCCGATATCAAACTTGGTCCGGTCGATGCCGTATTTTATGCCGTAGTCCCTCAGCGCCTGGACTCCGGGAGCACGAGCCCAGAGTAGCTCCAGCAGCAGCTTGCGAATCCGGACTACTTTTTCGGACTCTGTTTTGACGGTGATGCCGTCTTTGACCTGGTAGACGCAGGAGGTGACCAGGCGGGTGCGCCGGCCATCGTTTATTTCTACGGTGCACAGCCGGCAGCCGCCGTAGGGGGCTAGTTTGTCGTGGTGGCAGAGGGTGGGGATGTCAAAGCCGGCCTCCCGGGCTGCCTCCAGAACGGTCATCCCCTCTTTGGCTTTAACCTCTTTATCATCAATGGTCAGGGTAACTTCACTCATAACCGGTCTCCTTTACTGCGCTTTAACCTCTGCCTGCCGTTGCCAGCATCTGGCAAACACCGGTCGGGCAGCGTTTTTGCTGAATATGGGCTTCGTATTCTTTGCGGAAGTGTTTGATGGTGCCCGTTATCGGGTTGGGGGCGGTCTGTCCCAGGGCACAGAGGGAGGCGTCCATAACCACCGCCGAGATTTCCGCCAGCAGTTCAATGTCGCCGTCTCTGCCCTCGCCTTGGCAGATGCGGTTCATTATCTTGAGCATCTGGTAGACCCCCTCACGGCAGGGGATACACTTGCCGCAGGACTCATCAGCCAGGAAATTAAGGAAATAACGGGCGAAATTAACCATACAGTTGGTCTCGTCCATCACAATCATACTGCCGGCACCGATGGGCGCCCCGGCTTCCCACAGCTCATCAAAGTCCACCTTGAGGTCAAGCTGGCTCTCCGGGAGGCACCCGCCCAACGGCCCGCCGATGTAGACCGCCTTCAGCTTTTTCTTACCGGGTATGCCGCCGCCGATGTCATAGACCAGTTCCCTCAGGGTTACCCCCATCGGGACCTCAACCAGTCCGGTGTTATTAATATTGCCGGCCAGGGAGATAATCTTGGTCCCCTTGCTCGCCTCGGTGCCGATACCGGTGAACCAGGCCACGCCTTTACCGATTATCAGCGGCACATTAGCCCAGGTCTCGACATTGTTCAGATTGGTCGGCCGCTGGTGGATACCGCTTACCGAGGTATGGATATATTTCGGTCTTGGCTCGGGGACATTACCCTCAATAGATGTCATCAGGGCGGTGGATTCACCGGAAACGAATATGCCGATGTCACGGTGCAGCTCAACCTTGAAATCAAAGCCGGAGCCGAGGATGTTTTTACCCAGCAGCCCGTATTTCTCGGCCTGAGCCAGCGCCTTATTGACCACGTCAATGGTCTGGGGGCTGTCATGGCGCAGGTAAATATAGCCCTGGCTGGCGCCGATAGCGTAGGCGCCGATTATCAGCCCCTCCAGCACGCTGTGGGGGTTGCCCAGCAAGATGGCCCTATCCATAAAGGCGCCGGGCTCACCTTCGTGGGCGTTGACGATGGCGTACTTTATTTTACCGGGGGCATTGCGGGTGGTCTCCCACTTCCGGCCCGCCGGGAAGCCGCCGCCACCCCGCCCCTTTAGATTGGACTCTTTAATCTGGCCGAGCACAGCTTCCGCACTCATCTCAAGGAGTGCCTTGGCCAGCGCCGAATAGCCGCCCAGGGCAATATAGTCATCAATGCTTTCCATATCAATAAATCTATTGTTGCCCAGAACAACCCGGTTTTGCCCTTTATAGAAGGGTATCTCGGATTCTTTGCTTATTCTCTTTCCGCTATTGGGGTCCTGGTAGAGAAGGCGTTCAATAACCTTCCCCTGAGCCAGTGTCGCCGAGACAATCTCAGGCACGTCTGCCGGTTTTACCTCGACATAGCATATCTCTTCCGGGAAGATAACTACGATGGGCTCTTTTTCGCAGAAGCCGTGGCAGCCGGTGCTCTTCACCCGGACTTTGTCTTTCAGGCCCTGCTTTTCAATCTCTTTGACCAGCGCCTGGACTACCTCCTGGCTGCCCCGGGCGTGGCCATCGGCGCCATTGGTTACCGAGACCACTTTCTTTCCCTTGGCCTGGCTTTGTATCTCTTGCCTCAGCTTTGCCAGGTCGGCGGCTGATTTCAGTCTTGGCATATACCTCTCCTTTTGGCGGCTTATTTACAGGCAGCCATAATCTGCTTGATTTCTTTGGCTGACGGGTTGCAGTAGTAGATACCGTCAACCACCATCAGCGGGGCGAGGGCACAGCAGCCGGGGCAATTCTCGGTATCCAAGCTAAAGCGCATGTCCGGTGAGGTCTCCCCGGGGACAATCTTCAGGACCTCGGTGACCCTGTCCAGCAGAGCCGGTGCCCCCCTTACCTGGCAGGCACTGCCCACGCAGACCGATACCGAGTGCCTTCCCTTGGGCACCAGACTGAAGGCTTTGTAGAAAGTAGCAATCTGGTAGACCTGGTTCAGGGGCACATCAAGCTTCTGGCTGAGCCACACCAGGGCTTCTTTGGGCAGCCAGTGGTTTTCGTGCTGGATATCAATAATCATCTGGACCAGTTCGGAGCTATCACCGCCGTAGCGGGCTAGGATTTTATCGGTTTGCGAAATCTGCTTAATCACCTGTCTCATCACCCCTTCGGTTTTGTTTTTGGTCTGCTGCAGGACGTTGCGGTACTGCTGGGCTTCAGCCTCAAGCCGGGCCATCTCCAGGCTGGTGGCGGGCTGGCTGCCGGTGGCCATATCCGCCGAGAGGGCTTCTAAAGTGGCGGTAGTCTCGTCGGTACTTAGCTGGGCGAGGAGCTCCAGCCCCTTGAGCAAGACCTCGGTCTTGGTTCCCGATTTAAGCTGCTCCTGCAGTTTGGCCAGAAGAGCTGCCTGTTCGGGAGTGGCTTTGATGCCAATAAAGGTGGACTTGGTCTTTTTCTTGGCCATGTTCGGTTTTACCGTTTAACCATTCTATGGCGGTGGTGACGGCTTGTCAAGTGATCGCTTGGGGGTAATCATGAGCCAGGCCTAAAGTAATCTTTACTCGTCCTTGGCTACGGCGGGAGCGAGTTGTTCGGCTTTTTTCTCCCCCCGGTAGACGAGCTTGGCCAGCCAGATGCTCATCTCGTAGAGGATAATCAGCGGTGCCGCGACCAGGCTCTGGTTGATGGGGTCGAAGGTGGGGGTGATGATGGCGGCCAGGATAAAGGCGAAGACCAGTGCCAGCTTCCGTTTAGCCGCCAGCCACTTCGGGGAA
>CAZMTT010000030.1:0-15677 GCA_964569555.1 uncultured Dehalococcoidales bacterium
CCCACGACCAAAGGCTTATGAGTCCTCTGCTCTACCACTGAGCTACGCTGCCACGAAGGTCTATTGTAGCTAATTATAGGCTCAGTGTCAAGGAATCTATGCTTACCAGTCTGCCTACTACTTTTTGACCAGCTGTCCATTTACCGTGTAGAATCAGCGTATAACTATTCATTACAAAGTGACAATTGTCAATATTTTTAAATAAAATTCGTGGATTTTGGTATAACTGGATGCGGGAGAATTTTGCCAGTTGTAGAAAATTTTGGTTAAACCGCAGTTGGCGGCTTTAATACCAGAAAGTCTGCGTCAGGTTTAGTATAGCTACGGCGGGGTTGACCAATATCTCTCTAACGGCTGTTCTTAGCAATTCATTCTCGGCGATGAATTCAGCTATCGGTGGGCTGGTAGCATAGTACCAGGATACAATCCGGGCACCCAGGCAATTGGGCAATAAAACTTTATCCCGGAAGTCTCGCAGGATGCCTATTTCCGGTGCGGTATCAGTCCCGTAGGCGGCGGTGGCGATAAAACAGCCTTCATCTTCCTCAGGTTTAGGTTCTGGTTCTGGTGCCGGTGCTGGCTCTGGTGCCGGTGCTGGTGCTGGCTCCGGTGCTGGCTCGGCCTCTGGTTCCTCGGCTGGCTCTCCGGTAGTAGCTGTGGCTACCACGGCAATATAATTGGTGGCAGTGGTGGCCATGTTCCATACATTGTCGTAGCCTCTGGCCTTACAGGTAATCTCACCCGCCGGGTAGGGGCCCCCGATGTAGATGCAGCGGGAATCAAGGCAGGTCTTTACCAGGGAGCCATTGACCCATATCTGTAAACCTCCGATGCCGCCAGCATCTCTACCGTAGGCAGTAAAGGTAATGTTATCCGTGGTAGTGGGGTTTATCGGTGAATAGGTCATACTCACAAAGGGTGGTGTGGTATCCTGGGCCGCCTTTTCCACGGTAAGGTAGCGGGTTTCGGTTGATTGCTCGTTGCCTAATTTATCCCAGGCCCTGACCTTATAGGTAACCGCACCCACCGGGTAGGGCCCGGTTACATAGGTGCAGGGGGAAATGTCACAGGTCTTCACCACAGTGCCGGTGACCCATAGTTCTATACCTCCGATACCGCTGGCATCCTCCGCGGTGACTGTAAAGGTAAGTATATCATCGGTGGTAGGATTCACGGGAGAATAGGTTATACTCACCGACGGTGGTTCGGTATCTTCAGTAGTTGGCTTTCCGACGCTGAGATAGCGGGTGCCGGTTAATTGTTCATTATCTGCTTTATCCCGCGCCTTGGCCTCGTAGGTAACCTTACCCTCAGGGTAAGGCCCCCCGGTGTAGGTGCAGTAGGCGGTGGTGCACATCCTCACCCACTCGCTGTTGACACGTATCCAGACGGCATCGATGCCACTGGCGTCTTCCGCATGGGCAGTAAAGGTAATCCTATCATCGGTGGTGGGACTCGTTGGGGAATGGGTTATACTCACCGAGGGTGGCGTGGTATCTTGGGGGGTCTCTCCGACGGTAAGGTAGAGGGTGTAGGTGGATTCCTCATTACCCGCTTTATCCCGCGCCTTGGCCTCGCAGGTAACCGTACCCGCCGGGTAGGGTCCCCCCGTGTAGGTGCAGTAGTCACCGGGGCAGCTCTTTACCCAATTGCCGTTGACGCGTATCCAGATGATGTCGATGCCGCTGGCATCCTCCGCATAGGCGGTAAAGGTAATCTTGTCCGCCGCCGTCGGATTTGGCGGGGTATAGAATATGCTTACCGCGGGCGGTATGGTATCGGCGGCAGATACTATGCTGGCGGGCACTATCATTGAGATGGAAAACACCAGCATTAGTGCCATCACAACGGTAATAATCTTTTGACTACCTGTGCCCATATCTGTCCCTTTGGTGAAAACAATCAAAAGGGCATCAGACGCTGCCCTTAAATAGCGATTTGAGTCTAGCCCTATGAAGTGGGGGTTGTCAATGCTTGGCGTAAGGGGCGGATATTCAGGGGAATTTTTAACCTGTGGCGGGGCAGGATTCAAGCGTTCACTAGCCAAGGACAGTGTTTACGAATAAGCCAATGGTAAAACCAGCGGTGATTACTTCGACCAGGAACAGGATAGCGAGAAGCAGTATTATTCTAGCCAGGGCATCGGCTATTCCTTGCTGCATCTCGCCCTCCTTATTCCAGTTTATTCCGGTATGCCGGTTTATAGTTTAATTTAAGCTCTCTTTGAGTTGAAAAACAATCACCCGTTTATATGATTGTTGTCGCCGAAAAGGGTGATTTAGTCCCTCTTCAGGACATGGACGGCGGTAGCCTTAAAGGTGGCATAAAGCGGCTTGTCTTTGGCCATGTCCATTTCCTGGGCTGACCGGGTGGTGACCACGGTGATTAAGGGGAAGCCGCAGTCTATCTCAATCCGGGTGAGCGCCCCGACTGTGGTCAGCCGGGTTATCCGGCCGCGAAACGAGTTTCGGGCACTGCTCGGGGCCGCTGATGGGGACAGGGTAATATCTTCGGGGCGGATACAGGCGTAAACTCCGGCTCCAGCCGGGTAATCAGAGAGCGCTTCGATAGACTTGCCGTTAATATCCAGGCTAACCAGGCCGGCCTCACTGGCAGCAACCACCCCGTCGATGATATTTTCCATGCCGACAAACCGGGCAACCTCCCTGTTTTCCGGCGAGGTGAAGAGCTCGGTTGCCGCCCCGATCTGGTGGACTTCACCGTTTATCAGCACGCCCATCCGGTCAGCCAGCCGTTGCCCCTGGGCGGTATCATGGGTCGCCATTATGATGGTGGTGTTGTGCTGCTGAATAATATCGCTGACCAGCTCCTCGATTCTGGCGGTAGAGTTCGGGTCGAGGTTTGCCGTCGGCTCATCAAGCAGCAGCAGCTCTGGTTCGGTGGCGATTGCCCGGGCGATGGCTACCCTCTGGGCTTCACCGCCGGACAGGGTGCGGGCGTTTCTATCCTTATCACCGGAGAGGCCGACCATCTCCAGAATACGTTGGACTCTCTGCTGAAGGCTGCTTCCGGTTAAGCCCCGCCATTTCAGACCATAGGCGATATTGTCATACACGCTGGTGTTGAAGACCACCGGTTTTTGCAGGACAAAAGACATCCGCCGGCGAATCTTCAGCCTCAGCTTGTCGGAGCGACTAGCCTCTATGCCGTCAAAATAGATACTGCCTGATGCCGGCGTATCCAGCAGGTCCAGCAGACGCAGCAGAGTGGTCTTGCCGGCACCGGTCGGGCCAATCAGGGCAAAGACCTCCCCCCTCGCCACCTCCAGGTTGATGTCTTTCAGGATGTCTCGGTTTTCATATTTCTGGCCTAAGGCTACCGTTTTAACTAGTGACATATTTACCTCTGCTGAATCTGGTTCAGGACGAGATTAACGAGCAGGGCAATGGTGATGAGAATTATGCCCAGGGCGATGGACAGCTCCAGGTCGCCCTTGGAAGTTTCCAGGGATATGGCGGTGGTGATGACCCGGGTGAATCCCTTGATGTTGCCACCGACCATAAGCGCCACGCCCACTTCGGATATGGCTCGGCCAAACCCCATAATGACCGCCGCCACGACGGCAAATCTTGCCTCCCGAAGAACAACGGTTGCCGTCTGAAGCCGGCTGGCACCGAGGGAGAGGGCGGTATCGGGAATTGCCTTGTCAATACCGCTGAGGGCGGAGATGGTCAAGCCGAGCAGTATCGGGGTAATCAGTATCATCTGGCCAAGCACTATAACCGTCGGCGTGAATAGCAGATTCAGCCCGCCCATCGGCCCCGCCCGGGAGAAGAGGATAAAAACGAAGAGCCCGATGGCGACGGTGGGGATGCTGAAGAAGGTCTGAACCAGATTGATTAAGGCCCGCTTTCCCGGGAAATGGCTGAAATAGATGAGGCTGGCCAGCGGCAGGCAGACCAGCGAAGCTAGCACGGTCGCCGCCACTGAAATGCGGAGCGACCGGCTGGCTATCTCCATCACCTCCGGGTCAAGGGAGATGATAAGCTCAATGGCTTTAATCAGCCCGTGCCATAGTTCCATACTGAGCTGGCCTACTTCTTGGGGCAGACCTCATACTTGCCCTCGCAGGCAATCTGGTCGCCGCAGTTAGGGCAGAACTTCCAGTCTGACCTTATCTCGTAACCACACTTCTTGCATTTGACCACCATAGCGATGACCGGCATATGGCACCTCCCTTAATTTTAGTAGTTTATTATTTCGGTTCCGCCCCGGCACAGGGGGTGAAAAGCTGCATGCCGTACTCTTCAACCCCGTAACTGCCGATAAGCTCCTGTATCTGGGGAGAAGTGAGGAAATCAATCAGATTATTGGCCATATCAATGTTCGTTTTGGGGTTCGTTGCCGGATTTACCGCAATTGCCGAGTAGACATTGAGCAGTATATCACCCTTATCTACTATCGGCACCAGCTCCAGCTTGCCCTGGTAGGCAAGGTAGGTGCCCATATCGGTCAGGGTATAGGCCTGTTTTTCACTGGCCATCATCAGTGTCGGCCCCATGCCGCTGCCCGCCTCAATATACCAGCTACCGGCGTTTCTGACCGCTTCATAGTCATAGCCGGCGGCCTGCCATATTTTCTTCTCTTTAGAGTGAGTCCCCGAATCATCGCCCCGGGAAACAAGGCTTGCCTGGGCCGAGTCCATCAGCCTCTGGAAGGCTGCCTCCGGGCTCAAGCCCTTGATGCCGGCCGGGTCAGCCGCCGGCCCCACGATGAGGAAATAGTTGTAGGCAAAGGGGACTCGCTCAACCCCGTAGCCCTCGGCGATGAACTGCGCCTCGCGGGCTTTATCGTGAATGGTGATAATGTCCACATCACCCCGCCGGCCGTACTCCAGGGCCTTGCCGGTGCCGGCATACATAATATCCAGCTCAACGCTGTATTCTTCCTCAAACATGGGCTCTAGGTATCCCCAGAGACCGGTGTCATAGAGGCTGGTGGTGGTCGCCACACGCAGTCTCGGCTGGGGCGGCATTGCCTCGGCTCCCGGGGCAGCGCAGCCCAGGCTGCCTATCAACAGGCTGATGAGTATCAATATAACTGATGAATAAAGAAATAGCTTCTTCAGTGTTTCGCCTTTCTAAATTTTAGTCGCCGATAATAGAAAAGCACCTCAAGGAGGTGCTTGGCGCAATAGATGCACTGCCAGCTCTCCTTTCCAAACACGGGAGGCAATGCCGTTTCCAGCATTACCCTTTCGGCCAATCTCCATAGCTTTGCCTTCAGGAGAGTTGGCTCGGAGAGGTATTTAATTTATACCCATTTTATCATATTCTGGCTAAAGGTCAAGCTGTTCTGGAAGGGGCCTGGGCAAGTGTGCTAAAATCGGACGGTTGAAAGGAGGCAGCGGGTGTCTATTGCGGATAAAATTCGCCAGAGTATGACTGAAGGGTCGTGGATTCGGCAGATGTTTGAGGAGGGGGCTGTCCTCAAGCAGCGCTATGGTGAAGAGAATGTCTTTGACCTTTCGCTGGGCAATCCGGTGATGGAACCCCCGCCTGAATTCAAGCAGGAGCTGAAAAACCTGGCCGGGCATCCCTTGCCCGGGATGCATCGCTATATGGAGAACGCCGGCTATGCGGAGACAAGGGCGGCGGTAGCCAAGCAGCTCTCGCTGGAGACCGGTATTGGCTTTACCGGGCAGAACGTAGTCATGACCTGCGGGGCGGCGGCGGCGCTGAACGTGGTGCTGAAGGCAATACTTAACCCCGGTGATGAAGTTATTATATTCGCCCCTTACTTTGTGGAATACGGCCACTATATTGACAATCACAACGGGGTGGCTAAAGTCCTGCCCAGCGATGAGCATTTTATCCCCCGGCTTGATGCCCTGGAAGCAGCTATAAATGCCAGGACCAAGGCGGTAATCATAAATTCCCCCAACAACCCCACCGGCGTGGTCTACAGTGAGGACTTCATCCGTCAGCTGGGCGGGCGGCTGGCGAAAAAAGAAGCCGAGTACGGGACGCATATTTATCTTATCAGTGATGAAGCCTACCGCAAGATTATCTACGACGGCTTGAAGTACCCCTTTGTTTTTCCCCATCACGCCCAGAGTATAGTGGTTACTTCCCACTCCAAGGATTTGGCGCTGCCCGGCGAGCGCATCGGCTATATCGCGGTGCATCCTGATTGCCACCAGCCGGAAGAGCTGGTGAATGGCTTAATCTTATGCAACCGGATACTGGGCTATGTCAATGCCCCGGCATTGATGCAGCGCATTGTGCGGCATTTGCAGGCGGTGACCGTCTCGGTGGCCGAGTACCAGCGGAAGCGGGACTTTCTATATGACCGTCTGGTCAGGATGGGCTACGAAGTGGTCAAGCCACAGGGTGCCTTCTATATGTTCCCCCAGTCTCCACGGAAAGATGATGTTGCCTTTGTGGCTGAGCTGCAGAAATTAAGGGTGCTGACCGTGCCCGGTAGCGGCTTCGGCACGCCGGGCTATTTTCGTCTGTCCTACTGCGTTACCGACCAGACCATTGAGGGTTCCCTGTCTGGCCTGGAGAAGGCTATTTCCCCCGCTTTTCGTAGTCGGGGCACCAGGTAGCGTTGGGGCGCTCGGGGTGGTGGCAGGTGGTGCGCCAGTTCCACTTGCAGCTATCGCACAGGAATATATTCATACCCAGGGCCTTCTTCAGTCTGAGCTTGATATTATGTGTCCAGGGGGGCTTCATCTGGTAGTCCATTCTTAACCTGCCAATCCGGCGTAAAAGGCTTTTCAGTATATCAGGTCAGGCGCTATCCAGCAATAAGTAAACATAAGTAGTTCCCACTGCCAGATAATTGTGGTAGAATATGGCGGGTTTTAAGGAAAATATAAACAGGTAGTTGGTCATGAATGCACCAAAGGCGGGACCGGAAAAACAGCTAAATCTGGAGCAGATTACCTGGGGTGAGCTGACCTGGGTCAACATCGAGAATCCAACGGCACGGGAGACGGAGTATCTCGCTGAGAACTACTCTTTCCATCCCCTGGACCTGGATGATTGTCTCAGCCGGCAGCAGCGCCCCAAGATTGACGAATATAAGGACTACCTTTTCATCGTCTGCCACTTCCCCGTTTTTGATAAGGAAGCCCGCAAAACCAACCCCAGTCAGCTATCGGTATTTATTGGTGAGAACTATCTGATTACCCTGCATAAGGGGGAGCTCAAGCCCCTGGTCAAGCTGTTCAAGGAGTGCCAGCTTGATGAGGAATCACAGCAGGAATATTTGGGTCCGGGCTCCGTCTTTCTGCTCTACCGCATCGTAGATAGACTGGTTGACTCCAGTTTTCCCATCCTGGCTAAGGTCTTTGACAATATTGAGTCGGTTGAGGATGACATCTTCGCCGACGGACGGAGCGATATGGTGAGGGAGCTCTCCATACTGCGGCGCGATGTCATTTCCTTCCGCCGCATTATCTGGCCGATGAGAGCGGTTATCGGCAGTCTGCAGAACAAGCTGAGGCGTTTTGTCAAGGATGACGCCGCCAAGCAGGATTTAGAGGTCTACTTCGGCGATATGACCGACCATGTGGACAAAATCTGGGATACCCTCGATGAGTCCAAAGAGATTATTGAAGGGTTAAATGGTACCTATGATTCCCTGGCCAGCAACCGCACCAACGAGGTCATGAGAATCCTGACCATCATTGGTACCGTGCTTCTTCCCCTGGTTGTCGTCGCCAGTGTCTACGGAATGAATATCCCCTTGCCCTTCCAAAATTCCAGTTATGCCCTGTTGCTGGTGTTCGTGGTCACGCTGGTTATCGTTGGCGGCATGCTCCTCTTCTTCCGGCGTCAGCGCTGGATTTGATTCCTTAGGGTATAATAAGCCTGAAGATGATTATTTCTCACCGACTGGTGTTTGTCGCCGCTCTCTTTATCACCTGCTTGATCACGGCTAATATCATTGCCGTCAAGGTAATCAGCCTCGGCCCCTTTATCCTGCCCGCCGCCATCGTTATCTTCCCCCTGAGTTACATCTTCGGTGACATTCTCACCGAGGTCTACGGCTATCGCTGGGCAAGAAAAGTCATCTGGCTCGGCTTTCTGTGCAACCTCATCTTCGTCATCTTTGCTTGGATTGGGCAGGTGCTGCCCCCCGCCCCCTTCTGGGAGGGGCAGGGGGCTTATGAGAGCATCCTGGGCTACGCGCCGAGGCTGCTTATCGCCTCTTTCAGCGGCTACCTGGTGGGCGAGTTTGCCAACTCCTTCGTTCTGGCTAAGATGAAAATTCTGACCAAGGGGCGCTGGCTGTGGAGCCGGACTATCGGCTCCACGGTAGTCGGGCAGGGGCTGGATACCAGTGTCTTTATTACCCTGGCTTATATTGGCACCGCATCATTTGCGCCGGTTATGATTTTATACCACTGGCTGGCGAAGACGCTTATTGAAGCGGCGGCTACGCCGCTGACCTATGCTGTGGTAAACTTCTTAAAGAGAAAAGAGGCGGTTGATACCTACGACCACCAGACCAGCTTTAACCCGTTCCGCATCTTTGATTAGGCATTATTGAAGCCGGGAGGAAACAATGGAAATCCGGTTCCTGGGGGCGCATAACTGCGAGTCAGAGAGCACCAGATACACCAGCCTGCTCATTGACGATATTTTAGCCATCGATGCCGGTGGGCTCACTTCAAGCCTTTCTTTTAATGCCCAGCAGAAGCTGAAGGCAGTCCTGCTCACCCATCAGCACTATGACCATATCCGGGATATTCCGGCGATTGCCATGAACCTGTTTCTGCACGAGACCACGGTCAGTGTTTACGCCATCCGGCCGGTATATGACGCCCTGGCCAACCACTTCTTTGGCAGCAAGCTCTACCCCAATTTTCTGGCTGAGCCGGAGGGGAACCCGGCCATCAAGTTCACCATCATTGAGCCCGATAAGATAAAACAGATTGCCGGCTATGGCATTCTGGCGGTCGAAGTGGACCACTCGGTCCCATCGGTCGGCTACCAGGTCACCTCGGCGGATGGTAAAATAGTGTTCTATACCGGGGATGTCGGGCCGGGGCTGGCTAAGTGCTGGCCAAAGGTTTCCCCGCAGCTGATTATTACCGAGGTTACTGCCCCCGATAGATATGAGGAATTTGGCCGGACATCAAAGCATTTTACGCCGAGCCTGCTCAAGCCGGAGCTAATCAGCTTCCGGGAGCTTAAGGGGTACCTTCCCGAGGTGGTGGTCGTCCATATGAATCCCAGATTGGAGAAGGAGATTGCCTCGGAGATTAAGGCGGTTGCCCAAGAACTAAAGAGCCCGATTAGGCTGGCTTATGAGGGGATGCGTATTAATTTATAAGAGACTGGCTGATGGAAGGCTGGAAGTTTATCGTTGACCATAATGTCGGTAAGCTCGCCAAGTGGCTGAGGATGATGGGTTACGACAGCCTGTTTTTCAACGGCAGCGACGACTCAAGCATGGTGAGGACGGCACTGAAAGAGGGCAGGGTGATACTGACCAGGGACACCCAGATTATGAAGAGAGGGCTGGTGACCAGCGGACGGCTTAGAGCCATCCTGATTGGCAGTGATAGACCCCGCTTGCAGATGGGCCAGGTGATAAGAGAATTAAAGCTGGACTGCCAGTTCAAGCCCTTCAGCCTCTGTCTGGAGTGTAACCAGCCCCTGGTGAAGAGAACTAAGGCAGAGGTGGAGGGGCGGGTGCCGCCCTATGTTTTTAAGACGCAGGAGCAGTATGTGGAGTGCCCTGCCTGCCGCCGTATCTACTGGAAGGGCACCCACTGGCAGGCAATGACCCGAAAGCTTGACCAGTTTGGGGAATACCCCGAGGAGGAAGCATAATGGATATCTATCGGACAGCTACCGGGCGGCGTTCCATAAGGGAGTTTAAGAATACGCCGGTGCCCTATGAGATTCTGGAGAAGTGTGTCAATGCCGCGAGGCTGGCGCCGAACGCCGCCAACCGCCAGCTCGTTGAGTATGTCATCGTGGATGATGAAAAGCTGATGCCCAGTATGTTTGATGCGGTGGCCAGCTGGTTTGGCGTGTCCCGGCCGAAAGAGGGCTGGCCTCCGGGGCGCCGGCCGAAAGCCTACATTGTCAGCCTGATTGACCTTGAGGCTGAGGCTAAGCGGGGGGTGGGTAGAACCAACGCCCTCTTTGATGTGGGCATGGCGGCGGAGAACATAGTGCTGGTCGCCGAGGAGGCGGGGCTGGGCAGTTGTGCCATTACCGGGTTCAGCCCGAACCGGCTACGGCGGGTGCTTAATGTCCCGCCTAAATACGAGACTGCCCTGATGCTGGCGCTGGGTTATCCCGATGAGAGCCCGGTCCTTGAGGTAGCCACCGATTCCATTGAGCGCTATATGGACGACAAGGGGGTGCGCCATATCCCCAAACGGGAACTGAAGGACATCCTCCACCGCAACCGCTTCCCCTAGGGACGAAGTTGACCTCAGGCGGGGATGCTGTTACACTCAAATCAATACTATCTTGAGTGAAAACCGATGAAAGTAGTCACCACCGATGAGATGCGGCGGATAGAGCAGGCGTGTGTCCAGACGGGCATAACCACTGACATGCTTATGGAGAAAGCGGGCCAGGCGGTAGCCGAAGAGGTCAGGCGAATCCTGGGTAAGATTGACAAACAGCCAGTCCTGTTTCTTATCGGTCCGGGTAATAACGGCGGCGATGGGCTGGTGGCGGCCCGTTATCTGGGTGACTGGGGAGCCAGGGTTAGCCTTTACCTGCTCAGCCGGCGGGCGCCGGATGACCCCAACCTCAAGCTGGTCCAGGAGCGTGGCCTGAATTGTGTTGACGCCACGCAAAATCTGGGTGGGCTGGATGATTCGCTGGCTTCCGCTGGTGCCGTTGTTGATGCCCTGTTTGGCACCGGCAAGGGCCGACCGCTGGAGGGCCTCTTCCGGGAGGCTTTGGACAAGGTGAGTCAGGCCAAAAAAGAGCGCCCGGCGCTTCATATTTTTGCCCTTGATTTGCCCTCCGGGCTTGATGCCGACACCGGTAAGGCTGACCCGGCCTGCCTCTATGCTGACGACACTATTACCCTCGGCTTTCCCAAGCCGGGGCTGTTCAGCGCCTCCGGGGTAGAGAGAGCCGGCAGAATAAAGGTGGTTGATATCGGCATACCGGCTCACCTGGCCGGGACGGTAAGCCAGGAGCTGATGACTGACGAGTGGGCTAAGTCGGCTTTACCCCGGCGCCCGCTTGAAGCCAATAAAGGAAGCTTCGGCCGGATACTGGTGGTGGCCGGTTCCCTGAACTATATCGGCGCTGCCTATCTGGCCTGTAGTGGCGCCATGCGGGTGGGGGCGGGGCTGGTCACCCTGGCGACGGCTGCCAGCCTGCAGCCCATTCTGGCGGCAAAGCTGACCGAGGTAACCTATTTGCCCCTGCCTGAGTCCAGTCCGGGCATTGTCGCTCCGGAGGCGGTCAGTGTGATACAGCCGGAATTGGAGCGTTATCAGGTCCTGCTTTTCGGTTGCGGACTGGGGCAGAGCCAGTCCGCCATAAAATTAACCAAGTCCCTGCTTTTGGGGAAAAAGACAGCACTGCCGGCACTGATTCTGGATGCTGATGCCCTTAATATCCTGGCCGGGATTTCCGGCTGGTGGCAGAAGCTGGCTAGTGATGCCGTAATTACCCCCCACCCCGGTGAAATGGCCCGCCTGGCCAAGTTATCAATTGGTGAGGTGCAGGCGGATAGAAGCGGGGTGGCTACCGGGAAGGCGGCCGAGTGGCGCAAAACAGTCGTCCTCAAGGGCGCCTATACCGTGGTGGCCACGCCGGCGGGGAAGTCTATGACCAGCCCCTTTGCCAACCCCGGGCTGGCCTCAGCCGGGACCGGCGATGTCCTGGCCGGGGCAATCGCCGGGCTGGTGGCGCAGGGGTTGTCCCTCTTTGACGGGGCCGCCCTGGGTGTCTATCTCCACGGCAAGGCGGGCGATATCGTTAAGGCGGTAATGGGCGACACCGGAATGACGGCGAGCGACCTTTTACCGGTGCTGCCCCTGGCGATTAAAAGATTGAAGGGAAGTGCTCAGCCACTTTAGCTTGATATGCTATTAGCGATTGATATTGGCAACACCGAAATCACCCTGGGGGTTTTTGCCGGCGAGGAGCTTCGGGCTACTTGGCATATCGCCACCGTTATTAATCGGCGGGCGGACGAGTATGCCAGCTTGCTGCTCAATCTCCTGCAGAACCAGGGTCTGGACAAATCGGAGATTAAAGATGCGGCGCTATGCAGTGTGGTTCCGCCCTTAATGGCTACTTTTGGCGAGCTATTGCGGCGCTATTTCCGGGTTGAGCCGCTGGTGGTGGGGGTGGGGGTCAAGACCGGGGTAAGCATCCGCATGGATAACCCCCGTGAGGTGGGTGCCGACCGTATTGTCAATGCGGCGGCGGCGCACCATCTCTACGGCGGGCCGGTAATTATCATTGATCTGGGTACGGCGACCACCTTTGATGTCGTGTCTAAAGAGGGCGATTATATCGGTGGCGTTATTGCCCCGGGTATCGCCATGGGGGCGGAGGCGCTATCGACACGCACTGCAGTATTGCCCCGGGTGGAGCTGGTCCCGCCCAAGCGGACGATTGGCAGCAACACTATCGCGGCGATACAGTCAGGTCTTGTCTTCGGCTACACCGGGCTTATCGAGGGAGTAGTGGCTCGCATCCAGAAAGAGCTGGGAGAGAAAGCCAGGGTGGTGGCTACCGGCGGTTATGCCGAGCTGATGGCCCAGGAGACAAAAATAATCGGGGCGGTAAACCTTGATTTGACGCTGATTGGTTTGAGGCTCATCTATCTGATGAACCAGCCCTGAATATAAAAGAGGTAACAATGCTGGCCAAAAAGACGGTAGTTCTGGGTATAACCGGGAGCATTGCTGCCTATAAGGCAGCCGAAATTGCCAGCCGGTTAATTAAAGCTGGAGCCACGGTTGAGGTAATCATGACCGAGGCGGCCACCAGGTTCGTTACGCCGCTGACCCTGCGTAGCATTACCCACCGGCCGGTGGTCACCGATATGTTCGCCGACAATGTTGAGTACAGCCCGGAGCATATCGCCCTTGCCGAGGCGGCAGATGTAGTTCTTATTGCCCCGGCGACGGCAGATATCATTGCCAAACTGGCGGCGGGCATTGCCGATGACATGCTGGGCTGTACCGTACTGGCGACCAAAGCGCCGGTGATTATCGCGCCCGCTATGAATGTTAACATGTTTCAGAATCCGGTTACCCAGCAGAACCTGGCTAAATTAAAAGCCAGGGGTTTTACTATGATTGACCCGGCTTACGGCCGCCTTGCCTCAGGCAAGGTCGGGGTGGGGCGTCTGGCTGAGATTGAGCAGATTATAGACACCGTCAAGCAGGTGTTAAGCAAGAGTAATGACCTGGCCGGCCGGCGCATTGTGGTTACCGCCGGTGGTACTCAGGAGCCGATTGACCCGGTGCGCCATATCGGCAACCGCTCCTCGGGCAAAATGGGCTATGCCCTGGCGGAATCAGCCCGCGACCGGGGAGCCAAAGTTACCTTAATCAGTGCTCCTACCGCTTTGCCTGAGCCGGCGGGTGTTGATATTATTAAAGTAAAAACTGCGGCTGAGATGAAGCAGGCAGTGGCCAAGGCGGTAGCCAGGGCTGACGCCCTGGTTATGGCGGCGGCGGTGGCTGACTACCAGCCCAGAGAAGTCGCCAGAGCCAAGATTAAGAAGACCAGCCCCAGCCTGGCTCTGGCGCTGGTCAGGACGCCGGACATCCTGGCTGAGGTCAAGGGCAATTTCATCAAAATTGGCTTTGCCGCCGAAAGCGAGGATATAGTTGCCAACGCCAGGCAGAAGCTGGTAAAGAAGCAGCTTGACCTGATAGTGGCTAACGATATCACCGACCCGGATAGCGTCTTCGGTGCCGATACCAATAAAGTAACCCTGATTGACCGCGATGGCAGGGTAGAGAATCTGCCCCTCCTGACCAAGCGAGAGGTAGCTGGAAAAATACTGGACAGGGTAGTTAAGCTGCTCTGAGCAGGCCCTAGATTGAAGGAGACTCCCCTCAATGACACATTTGGCGCAAATACCAGGCGAAATGCCCAAGGCTTATGAGCCGGCTAATGTGGAACAGAAGTGGTACCGCTTCTGGCTGGAGAAGGGCTATTTTGCGCCTAGGATAGACCCGAAAAAGAAGCCCTTTGTTATCATCATGCCCCCGCCCAATGTTACCGGTGAGCTTCACATCGGGCATGCCCTGACCGCCACTCTGGAGGACATCATGACCCGCTGGCACCGTATGATGGGGGAGCCAGCCCTGTGGCTGCCCGGCGTTGACCATGCCGGTATCGCCACCCAGGTGGTTGTCGAGCAGATGCTGGCTAAAGAGGGGCTGGACCGGCACAAACTGGGTCGGGAAAAAACGCAGCTGAGAATCAAACAGTGGGCGGATAGCCGGCGCCACACTATTACCGAGCAGCACCAGCGCCTGGGGGCTTCCTGTGACTGGAACCGGGAGCACTATACCCTGGATAGGGGGCCGAGCCGGGCAGTGCGCACCGCCTTTGTCCGTCTCTATAATAAGGGGCTGGTCTACCGGGGCGAGCGGATTATCAACTGGTGCCCCCGCTGTGCCACGGCTTTATCTGACCTTGAGGTAGGCCACAAGGAAATCGCCGGTAATCTCTACTATGTCCGCTATCATATGGCGGAGGGCGAGGGTTTTATCACCGTAGCCACCACCCGGCCGGAGACGATGCTCGGGGACACGGCGGTGGCCGTTAACCCCAAAGATAAGCGGTTCAAGGCGATGTTCTGTAAAAAAGTTATCCTGCCGTCGTTGAAACGGGTGATACCGATTGTGGCTGATGAGGCGGTTGACCCCGAATTTGGCACCGGAGCGGTCAAAATTACCCCGGCTCACGACCCGGTGGACTTTGATGTGGCGCAGCGCGGCGGGTTAGCGCTGGTAAATATTTTAAATCCCGATGCCACCATGAATGAGAATGCCGGCCCCTATGTCGGGCAGGACCGTTTTGCCTGCCGCAAGGCGATACTGGCTGATTTAGAGAAAGAGGGGCTACTGGAAAAGATAGAGCCCTATGTCCACTCGGTGGGACACTGTGACCGCTGCCAGACGATAATCGAGCCCATCGCCAGCCAGCAGTGGTTTATCCGGATGCCGCCTCTGGCAGAGCCGGCCATCAAGGCGGTGACCGAGGGGCGGATTACGATTATCCCGGAGCATTTCACCAAGACCTACCTTAACTGGATGGGGGATATTCGGGACTGGTGCATCAGCCGCCAGCTGTGGTGGGGACACCGTATCCCGGTCTGGTACTGTCGGGGCTGCGGTGAGCTAACCGCAGCCGTCGATGAGCCCAAGTCCTGCCCGAAGTGTGGCTCGGCTGATATTGAGCAGGACCCCGATGTGCTGGATACCTGGTTTAGCTCGGCGCTGTGGACACACTCCACCCTGGGCTGGCCGGATGACACCGAAGACCTGCGCTACTTCTACCCGACATCGGTAATGGAAACCGGCTATGACATTCTGTTCTTCTGGGTAGCCCGGATGATTATGATGGGCCTGGAGGATACCGGCGATATCCCCTTCGATACGATATACCTCCACGGTTTGATCCGTGACGAGAAGGGGGAGAAGATGAGCAAGGTCAGGGGCAACGTGCTCAACCCGATTGATA
>CAZMTT010000031.1:0-14352 GCA_964569555.1 uncultured Dehalococcoidales bacterium
TATGGACAACGACCCGCCGGCAGCGATGCGCTACACCGAGGCACGGCTGGCGCCCATCTCCGAGGAGATGCTGGTTGATATTGACAAGAATACGGTCAACTTTATGCCCAACTTTGATGCCAGCCTCAATGAGCCTACCGTGCTGCCCGCCCTGCTGCCCAATTTGCTGGTCAATGGCAGCTCCGGAATCGCCGTCGGCATGACGACCAACATCCCGCCGCATAATCTCACCGAGGTCTGCGACGCTCTCGGCTACCTCATTGATAACCCGGAAGCCACCGTTGATGAGCTCATCCAGTTCATCAAGGGGCCCGACTTCCCCACCGCCGGCATTATCTTGGGGCAGGATGGAATCAAGAACGCCTATGCCACCGGTCACGGACGCATCGTGGTCCAGGCCAAGGCCCACACCACCGACGCTACCGGCACCGGGCGCCGCCAGATAGTGGTCACCGAGCTTCCCTACCAGACCAATAAAGCGGCCCTAGTGGAAAGAATCGCCGAGCAGGTCAAGGCGAAGAAAATCCGCGGCATCAGCGAGCTGCGCGACGAGTCAGACCGCCAGGGGATGCGCATCGTCATTGAGCTGGGCCGGGGTGCCCAGCCCGAGCAGGTGCTCAACAACCTGTACAAACATACCGCCATGCAGTCCGCCTTCTTCGTCAACATGCTGGCGCTGGTCAACGGACAGCCCAAGGTAATCAGCCTGAGAGAGACGCTCCAGCACTATATTAACTTCCGCCATGAGGTCATCACCCGGCGCTCCCGGTTTGAACTGAAAGTGGCCAAAGAGAGGGCCCATATCCTGGAGGGGCTCAAAATTGCCCTGGACAATATTGACCAGGTCATCGCCACCATCCGCAAAGCGGCCACGGCTGAGGATGCCCGGCAGAAGCTGATGACCGGCTTCAACTTAAGCCAAGCCCAGGCGCAGGCCATACTGGACATGCAGCTGCGCCGGCTGGCTAATCTGGAGCGAAAGAAGATACTGGATGAGTACGCCGAGGTGGTCAAGACCATCGCCTATCTGGAAGACCTGCTGGCCAACCCCAAGCGCATACTTTACTTAATCAAGCAAGACCTGACCGAACTAAAAGCAAAATACGGTGATGAACGGCGCACCGAGATAAGCGGGCAAGAGGCAATCGAATTCAGCGAGGAAGACCTGATCCCTCACCAGAGGGTAGCGGTAACCCTCAGCCAGCGTGGCTTTATCAAAAGGGTGCCGGCCCAGGTCTACAAGCCGCAGCATCGCGGCGGCAAGGGAATCATCGGCATGATAACCCGGGAGGCCGATGCGGTCAGAATCCTGGCCGTAGCCGATACCCACGATAACCTGCTCTTCTTCACCAACCGCGGTAAGGTCTTCAACCTCAAGTGCCACGAAATTCCGGCCGATAGCTCCCGCACCGCCAAAGGGATGGCTATCGTCAACTTCTTCCCCATCGCTGAGGACGAACGGATAACCACTATGGTGGCGGTGAGTGAATTCAAGCCGGATACCTATCTACTGCTGGCGACGCGCTATGGCGAGATAAAAAAGACATCGCTCAGCAGCTTTGCCGCCGTGCGCGGTAGCGGGCTAATCGCCATGGATTTAGAAAAGGGCGATGAACTGATTGCCGCCGACATCGCTAATGATAAAGACGATACCCTACTGATAACCGAAAAGGGACAGGCAATCAGGTTTGTGGTATCCAGCCTGAGGGCAACCTTCCGCACCAGCGGCGGGGTGCGCGGCATCCGCATGGCGGCTGACGACCGCGTAATCGGCATGGATATTGTCCGCCCCAAGACCTTCCTGCTGGTGATTACCTCAGGCGGCTTCGGCAAGCTTACCGAAGTGGATAGCTACCCCCGCCAGCACCGGGGAGGGAGCGGGGTAAGGACATTCAATACCATTCCCAAGACCGGTGAGGTAGCTGCCGTCGAGATAGTTACCCTTTCCGAAGAGCTGATGATAATATCGGCGGAAGGGATTGTAGAGCGTACTCCGGTAAAGGGTATCTCAGTTCAGGGACGGCGCACCCAGGGGGTCAGGCTGATGGACATCAGCCCCGGGGACAGGGTGGTGGCTATTGCCCACTTTGACTGATATATTTCTGGTGGCAATCGGCTAGCCAGCGCTCCAGCCCGCAGGCATTACAGATTTCCGCCCGGCAGTCCGGCGTCTCTTTACCGGCCAGGGCGTGCTCATATTCCTGCTTCAGAAAAGCGAGGCATACCCCGGCATCAATATAGGCCCAGGGTAGCACCTCGTCCCGGGAGCGCTCGCGGTGGGCGTAAAAGCTGAGATCAAGACCGCTCTCGGTGAAGGCGCGAAGCCAGTTATCATAATTAAAGCACTCGTCCCAGGCGTCAAAGGTTGAGCCCAGCTGCCAGGCACGCTGAATGACCTGGCCCAGCCGCCGGTCGCCGCGGGAGAGGGCGGCCTCAAGCATACTGAGCCTGGGCTCCGGCCAGGACAGCCGGATACCCCGCCGGGGCAACCCCTGCTTTAGAAGCTCATGCTTGGCGCTCAGCCCGGCCTCGCTTTCCTGGGCCACCCACTGAAAGGGGGTATGGGGCTTGGGCACAAAGCTGGACAGGCTGACCCTTATCTGCGGTCTTTTCCCCTTGGCCTGCTTGCCCAGCGAGTTAACGGCCGCGATGAGCCGGATAATGTCTTCGATATCGTCACTGGTCTCGGTAGGCAGGCCGAGCATGAAATAGAGCTTGAGGCTGGTCCAGCCCCGGGCAAAGGCGGTCGCCGCCGTCTCCATAAGCTCGTCCTCAGATATTCGCTTATTAATCACCTTGCGCAGCCGCTCGCTGCCCGCCTCGGGAGCAAAGGTCAGCCCCGCCTTGCGGCGAGTGGACAGGGAATCAACCAGCTTTACCGAAAACTGGTCAACATAGAGACTGGGCAGGGACAGGGTAAGGTCAGGGTAACGCTGGGCAAGGCTACTGATTATTTCAGCAATGCCGGTGTAGTCACCGGTGTTCAGTGAGACCAGTGAGACCTCATCATAGCCACAGCTGGCGATGAGCTCACCTACCGCCGTGATTACTTCTTCGCGGGGGCGCTCACGCACCGGGCGGTAGATATTACCCGCCTGGCAGAAGCGGCAGCCGCGACAGCAGCCACGCTGAATCTCTATCGCCCCCCGGTCGTGAACCACCTCAATATAGGGGACAACCGGTCTGGTCACCGGCGGCGGCAGCTTATCAACCACCCGCCGCCGCACCACCGGGCTGGCCTGTTTTACCGCCGGGGTAACGCTTTTAATCAGACCATTAGGCTGGTATTTCACCTGATATAAACCGGGTACATAGATGCCGGGGATAGTGGCCAGCTTGAGAAGCAGCTCTCTCTTGGCTGCTTTAGCCTGCTTGCCCTCCCGGAAGCAATCAATCAGCTCCAGCAAAACCTCCTCCCCCTCCCCGATGACGAAAAAATCAATAAAATCAGCCATCGGCTCCGGGTTGAAGACACAGGTGCCGCCCGCCATAACCAGGGGATGGGTATCATCCCTGACCTGGCTCAGCACCGGAATCTGGGCCAGGTCGAGCATATTGAGCACATTGGTGTAGGTAAGCTCGTAGCCCAGGGAGAAACCGATAATATCAAAGTCCTTCAGCGGGTGTTTGGACTCAATACTGAGCAGGGGAATTGCGTATTTGCGCAATTGCGCTTCCATATCCCGCCACGGGGCATAGACCCTTTCGGCGAGGACATCGGGCTGGCCATTGAGCAAATCATAGAGAATGGGCAACGCCATATTGGACATGCCGATTTCGTATAAATCAGGATAGGCCAGAGCCACCCGGATAAAGGTCGCCTCCCAGTCTTTGAGCCGGCTGTTCCACTCGGCGCCGGTATAGCGGGCGGGCTTGGTAACCTGATATAATATATCAGCGGGGTAGTTCAATTTATGCCTCCAGACTGTCCATTATAGGTTTTAGCCTCTTCGGGTGCAACTCTCCGAGCCCGGCTAATTCCTTGACATGGCTAGGTCGGATTGCTAAACTGTTGACGCCTGACCAACCTGGTCAATTTAAGCTAGCCTGATAGAGATTAAATATCCCGCTAACAAGGAGGCAATAATGAAGCTTACATTGAGTGTCATCAAGGCTGATATTGGTGGTTACGTGGGGCATTCAGCATCCCACCCCGATATTCTGGCTAAAGCCGGTGAATCACTGGCCAAGGCCAAAAAGGCAGGGCTGCTTATCGACTATCATGTCACAAAGTGCGGTGACGACCTGCAGCTGATTATGACCCACCAGCAGGGTGAGGAGAATGAGAGAATACACAAGCTGGCCTGGGACACCTTCGTTGAGGGTACCAAGCTGGCCAAAACCCTGAAGCTCTACGGCGCCGGGCAGGACCTGCTCTCCGACGCTTTTTCCGGTAACGTCAAGGGAATGGGTCCGGGGGTCGCCGAGATGGAGATTGAGGAGCGACCGTCGGAGCCGGTGATTATCTTTATGGCCGACAAGACCTCCGCCGGCGCCTGGAACATGCCCCTCTACAAGATGTTTGCCGACCCGTTTAATACCATCGGGCTGATTATTGCCCCCAATATGCACACCGGTTTTGCCTTTGAAGTTCACGATGTCAAGGAGCACAAGAAGATAATTTTAAATACCCCGGAGGAGATCTATGACCTGCTGATTTTCATCGGTGCCCCTTCCCGCTACGCCGTGAAGGCGGTCTACAGCCGCGAAACCAAAGAAATAGCTGCGGTGTCTTCTACCCAGCGCCTGTCTTTAATCGCCGGGCGGTATGTGGGCAAAGATGACCCGGTGTGCGCCGTGCGCGCCCAATCGCAGTTCCCGGCGGTGGGCGAGGTACTCGAGCCCTTCAGCCTGCCCCACCTGGTAGAAGGCTGGATGCGGGGCTCGCATCACGGCCCGCTGATGCCGGTCGCCGTTGATGACGCCACTCCCACCCGCTTTGACGGACCGCCCCGGGTGACCGCCGCCGGCTTCCAGCTTGCCGACGGTAAGCTGATAGGGCCGCGCGATATGTTTGCCGATAAGTCCTTTGACCGGACCCGCCAGTGGGCCAACGAAATCGCCGAATACATGCGCCGTCACGGTCCTTTTGAGCCACACCGCCTGCCCCTGGAGGAAATGGAATACACCACCATGCCCCAGATAGCCAAGAAACTGGCCAAAAGATTCACCAAGCTTGACTGATAACACAAACAGGATTATGGGGAGGGAACAAATGGCGGTTTATGTTATGCTCACCACCCTGACTGATGAGGGCAGAAAAACCATCAAGCAGAACCCAAATAGACTGAAACAGGTCAATCAGGAAGTGGAGGCCATGGGGGTCAAGATACTGGCCCAGTATGCCCTGCTCGGTCCGTATGATTTCGTTAACATTCTGGAAGCCTCAGATAACAAGGCGATAGCCAAAGTCGCCCTGGAACTGGGCTCAAGGGGCACTCTGCAGACCCTGACCATGGCCGCCATGACTGTTGATGAGATGAGCAAGTAGCCCCGGGTATAAATATGGGTGGCAAGCTTCTCCTGGCGACCGGTAATAAGGCTAAGGTAAGGGAGTATAAGAGCCTGTTCGCCAATCTTAGTGGTGAGGTGGTTACGCTGGCGGAACTGGGCATCACCACGGAAGCCAGCGAAGGCGGCGGCAGTATGGAGGAAAATGCCCGCCTGAAGGCAGCCTTCTATGCCGCCGAAAGCCAGATGATAGCCCTGGCCGATGACTCCGGGCTGGAGGTAGATGCCCTCAGTGGTGAACCCGGCCCCCTGTCGGCCCGCTATGCCGGTGAGGGTGCCTCGGATAGAGATAGAATTGATTATTTACTGTCACGGCTGGAGGGGGTACCCTGGGAGAAACGGACGGCCCGCTTCCGCTGTGTCATTGCCCTGGCTATGCCCGGGGGCAGGGTGGAGACCCGCTCCGGCGAGTGCCCCGGCATCATCACCCTGGAGCCAAAAGGGGAGCACGGCTTCGGTTACGACCCCATTTTTTACCTTCCCGAGCTGGGTAAGACCATGGCTGAGCTGCCGTTAGCGATAAAAAACCAGATTAGCCATCGCGGGCAGGCCGCCCGCAAAGTGCGCCAACTGCTAGAGAGGCTGAATTTATGACCGGACTCTTTGACTGCTTTCAACGTCCCATAAATTATCTGCGCATATCGATAACTGACCGCTGTAATCAACGCTGTATCTACTGCATGCCCCCCGAGGGGGTGCTGCTTTCACCCCACCAGGACATTCTCAGCTACGAGGAAATCCACACCATCGCCAGGGCGGCCGCCGAACTGGGCATGAACAAAATAAGGCTTACCGGCGGTGAACCGCTACTGCGCTCCGGCGTCTCCGAGCTAATCAGGATGATAGCCCAGCTGGAAAACATTGATGATATCTCCCTGACCACCAACGGCATACTGCTCGGTCAGTATGCCACCGAGCTGAAAGCAGCCGGACTGAGGCGGGTCAACGTCAGCCTGGATACCCTCAAGCAGGCTAAATTTGAGTTCATTACCCGTTCCCATAATAAATTAAGCGATGTCCTGCAGGGCATTGAGCTGGCGAGGTCAGCCGGACTTAACCCGGTCAAGCTCAATATGGTGGTCATGGCCGGCATTAATGACGATGAAATCACCGATTTTGCCGCCAGGACCATCAACGATGACTGGCATGTGCGTTTTATTGAGTTTATGCCGATTACCAGCCATGATGGCGCCACCTCGCCATTTATAGCCGTCAGCGATATTAAAAAGCGTCTGGAGCCGCTGGGCAAACTGGAGCCCTCCCCGCCCCGCGTCGGCAACGGGCCAGCCAGGTATTACTGTTTCCCCGGGGCGAAAGGCAGCATCGGCTTCATCACCCCGGTCAGCGAGCACTTTTGCTTCCAGTGTAACCGGCTGCGCCTGACCACCGATGGCAAGCTCCGCCTCTGCCTTCTGGCTGAAGAGGCGATAGACCTGAAGCAGCCCCTGCGCAGTGGCATATCTCTAGCCGAGCTGAAAAAACTGATTGAGAAGGCGGTCTCCAGCAAGCCCCTCCGCCATTACCTGGCTGAGGGCTACCTGCCCAAAGGCCAGCCCTTCTCTAAGATAGGGGGTTAGTAGTGGAAGAGCTGACCCATATGGATGCCGAGGGTAAACCCCGCATGGTGGATATCAGCGGCAAGCCGGATACCCCGCGCCAGGCTGTCGCCAAAGGCGTGCTCCGGATGAAGCCCGCCACCCTTGAGCTGATTCAGAAAAAAGAGGTCGCCAAGGGGGATGTCCTTGATGTCGCCAAGCTGGCCGGTATTATGGCCGCCAAACAGACCCCCCACTTAATTCCCCTCTGCCACCCCATTCTTATCGGCGAGGTTAATCTTGAGTTCAGCCTGGATGAGAAAAACAGCCGTATAGAGATTACCACCACCGTGAAAAGCACCGGCAAGACCGGGGTAGAAATGGAAGCACTGACCGCTACCGCGGTGGCGGCGCTAACTATTTATGATATGTGTAAAGCGGTAGACCGGGGCATGAAAATAGAGAATATTCGCCTGGTGAGCAAAAGTGGGGGCAAAAGCGGGGTAATTAATCTTGAGTAGAACTAAATATTGGTATATACTACTTCACTACCAGGAAATACTTTCTTTGGGGGTGTAGCATGAAACTATCATGTCTTCAGGAGAATCTGAACCGAGGACTGAGTATCGTGGGCCGGGCGGTGGCTACCCGAAGCACCCTGCCCATTACCAATAATGTCCTCTTAGCCACCGACCAGTCCCGCCTCAAGCTGGTGGCTACCAATCTGGAGATGGCGACCACCTACTGGCTGGGCGCCAAGGTAGAGGAAGAAGGGGCGATTACGGTTCCGGCCCGACTACTTATCGAGTTCGTTAACTCCCTGCCCAGCGAAAAGATTGATATCAGCCTCTTTCCCAAGACGAAGACCCTGGAACTGCGCTGTGCCCGATTTGAAGCCAGAATCAGCGGCACCGATGCCAAGGACTTCCCACCAATACCCAAGGTTGAAGGGGGCATTAAGACCAAGGTTGAAGTTGACGCCCTCCACCAGGGAATTAATCAGGTCGTCTTTGCCGCCGCCACCGAAGAATCCCGCCCGGTGCTCACCGGCATTGACGCCCAGTTTGACGGCAAACTGCTCACGCTGGCCGCCGCCGACGGCTTCAGATTAGCCGTATTCAAGCTACCGATAGCGACCGCGGCCGGTCAGAAAACCGAGGTCATTATCCCCGCCCGGACGCTGGCTGAGTTAAGCCGGTTAGCCGCCGAGCAAGAAGAAGCGGTGGAGATAACGGTAAACCAGGAGAAGAGCCAGGCACTATTCCGCCTGAAGAATATCGAGCTGGTCTCCCAGCTGGTCCAGGGCACCTTCCCCCAGTACAGCCAGCTTATTCCCCAGAAATACACCAGCCGGGCGGTGGTTGATGTTGCCTCCTTCCTGAGGGCAACCAAGACCGCCGCCATCTTCGCCCGCGATGGCAGCGGCATCGTCCGGTTGCAGATTGCCTCCGGCGGGAAAACGGCGGCGGGCAAGATAACCGTTTCGGCCCGCTCGGAAGAAATCGGCGACGATGTCGGCGAGATTGACGCCACTGTTGAGGGCGAGGAAGCCAAGATTGCCTTCAACGGCAAGTACCTGACCGAGGTGCTAAGTGTGCTTCGCGAGCCCAAGGTAGCCCTGGAGACCACCAACCCCTCCAGCCCCGGCGTCCTCCGCCCGGTAGGCGTGGACAACTATATCCACGTCATCATGCCCATGTTCGTGCAGTGGTAAGAGCCAATTCATAGAAAAGAGAGGGGGAGCAGTGCTGCTCCCCCTTTTTCTTGCGAGAGGGCGGGGGGCAATAACAAAACACTATGCGGCTAAAGCCCCCAGCCCACCAAACCAACCTGAATTATATTTCAGCTATAAAACGGCTATTCTGACTCCATCTCGGTTGCTTTCGCCAGCACCTTGGCGGCTATATCATCCGACACCCACTTCGTCCAGAGTTCCTGCCGGTTCTTTATAAACCAGACCGCTGCTTCATCAGGCTCGGCATCGTTCTCCAGCATATAGGACAGGCCCAGGTTCAGTTCCTCAGAAGTCATCCTTATCCTCAGGAGGAACGGGAATAACTCGGGTGCCTTATCGGCAAACTGATTGCTGGTTACTATCCAGAGGTCACATGAAGGCCAGGCACTCAGACCCTGCTCAAACAGTTCCGGTGTATACGGGGTCTCTTCCAGCTGGGTCAGGTCCAGCAATCCAGCAATCCAGGTGGGCGCCCAGACATTGCCCAGCCAGGGCTCACCCTTATCGTAAGCACCTTTAAGAGAGGCCCACAGCCCGGCCTCACTCCCCGGGGGAAAGGCATTGTAGTACTCGTCCAGACCGAGGGCATGTATCTGTTTTAAGTTGATTTTTTCGCACTCCCAGCCCGGAACACAGGTATAGATGCGCCCCTTGCCGGGGTCCTCCGGGTCCCGAAATAGCTCTACGATTTCCGGACGCTTCAGGTCCTGAACGCTCTTCAGGTCTGGTGCCATCGGCTCTATCCCCCGAGCCGGGTCACCCTTAATGACATAGGTGGGGACGGTGAAGAGGCACTGCCAGTTGTCATCATTGGTGATGGTAACCGGGATGAAACTCTCTTCCGCCATACCCTCGTCCCAGACCTGCTGCTGATTGGGCAGCCATATCTCGGGGTAAATATCAACTTCGCCAGCCATAACCCCTTCAAACATGGAAATACTGCTACCGGAAACATACTCTATCGGATAACCATAGCCGTGCTCGATAATGAAACCAAAGATATACGCCTGATAGCGGGGACTGTCCCAGTTCAATTCAGTGATAACCAGTGTTTCCTTGGCAACTTCAGCCGGCGCAGCCGGTTCTTCTGCTTTCGGCGCACATCCAGAGGCCACTATGCTAATGGCCATCAAGGCTACCAGCAGCATGGCTAAAACCATTCTTATGGTGGTGTTATATCCCTTCTTCAAAAACTTATTCTCCTCTCAGATTTTTCACTCCTGATTTATTCTATTTTAACTACACCTCCTTAAGTTTAAAGAGTTAAAACGCTAAGAGGATACCACAGGGCAATAAGTCAAGTCAACTTATCCCCCCGATGTTCATCCCGTGGCAGCGGATAGTTTATCGGCAAATAAAGAGGGGGGAGTAGCGGTGCTCCCTCCCTTTATTTTGAATAGAATATAGCCCTTTACCGCTAATGCCTTAACTGCGTTTTAAGCCAAATACAGGCCGGTTAATATCTATCCATAGAAAACCCCACGGTTAGAACCAGTAAAGGGGCTAGAAATCAATTTCAGGCGCTCTCAGGGCTATTCCAGATGAATGTTAAGTGAAGCCGCAGCTTGTAATTCCGCCATTTCTTAAAAATACCCGGCTGGCTGTTCATTTGCGCAATTGCGCCGTTATTCGTCGGTAAAGTTCCTCTTCGGTCTTTACCCCCCGCACATCCAGCCCGGTGGTGCCAAATGCCCGCACCATGGCTTCAATGAGTTTGGTCTTGCTGATTTTCTTACCGCCGCTGAACTTGGCTACCGAAGCCAGTCTCTCAAGGTAAGCATCCTCGTCCTGGTTCAGAAACACCGATAGCTTGATTCGATGAGCCCCGGCTGGCGCCAGCGGTGCTTTGCGGGCTGTTTTTGGCGCTGGCTTATCCGCGCCGGTAAGGCGGTCCAGCGCCGCTCCATAGGCCAGTTCCTCGGTTATGCTAACTCTTTTCATTTTCCATCACCTCTTCGGTCAGTAATCGATATGCCTGAGCTCCGTCATGGCTGGGAGCATAAGTCAAGATTGATTTCCCGGCGGCCGGGGCTTCCTTGAAGCGAACACTGCTCGGAATTATGGCCCTGAATATTCTTATCCGGTCACCGAAAGCCCGCCGGGTAACCGCCATCACCTCCTGGCAGTGCAGGGTACGGGGACTGGTCATGGTAAATAATATCCCCGATATGTCCAGCTCCGGGTTAATCCTTTCCTGCACCCGGATAATAGTGCTCAGCAACCGCATCAGGCCCTTCATCGCCAGAAAGTCTGACTGCAGGGGTATGATTACCTTATCGGCGGCAGAGAGCGCATTTATGGTCATAAGACCGAGACTGGGCAGGCAGTCAATCAGTATAAAATCGTATTCGCCGCGCACCGGCTGAATCATCTTTCTCAATACCAGCTCCCGGCTGGCTACCCCCACCAAGTCCAGTTGCGCCTGCGAGAGCTCAATATTAGACGGGACAATATTAATATTGGGGTTGTCGGTGGGGAGGATAACTTCTTTCAGCGACGGGCTGCCCTCATTCTGGATAGCGCCGGCCAGAACATCATAGGCGGTGCTCTTGAGATTATCGGGATTAATGCCGACGGTAATAGTGAGGCAAGCCTGGGGATCCCAGTCAATAAGCAGCACCCGCTTGCCGTGTTCACTCAACCCTTCGGCCAGAGCTACCGCGGTGGTGGTCTTCCCCACCCCACCCTTCTGGTTGGCAACGCATATTACCGGCATAGTAAAGCTCTTTGGTAATATACTAGCGTAATTGCGCAATTGCGTCAATACTCTATTACGTAATTATATTTCCCCTACCATATCCTGAGCCCATCTATATAATTTTTATTGCTTTTCTGATTTAATTGAGCTATAAATTAGTTAAAATAATGTGGCTCATTAAAAATTTTAGAAATTGGGGGGTGAATTCAGATGGCGGATAATCAAAAAACGCTGATAGACTTATGGCCAGTGCTGGGGGAAGACATGAAAAAGTTCGTCTCCGACCGCCCCGGCTGGCTGATAGACGCCCTGAAAAGGGCACAGGATAAAAAGGGGAATCGGGGCTGGAAAGACGTCGAGACGGTAATTAATATCCTGCAGTTTCTAAAAGATACTGAATACGAGTATTAATTAGCCTTTTTGAGGTCGCAGGCAATAAAATGACCAATAAACTGCCACCGGAAGAAAAAAAGGAGAGGCTCCGCAAGCTGTCTAATTGGCTCCTAATTGGGCTGGTCCTCTTGCCCCTCATTGTTCTTATCTACTGGATAGTATTCGTGGAACGGTACGGCATCTGGTTCTGGCTATTATGGTTGATTCCCATCGGAGCCCTAATTTTCCTTGCCCTTCGCTACCCCCGGTTCCGCAATATGTTGAAAGATGTCTCCCGGAAATTGTGGAAACCGCGCGTTCTGATTCCGCAGCAAACCAGGTATGAGGTATACCAACGGGCCGACAATCGATGCGAATGGCGTGAGGGTGACCGCCGGTGTAAAGAGCGTGTTTTTGACATTCACCACATCGATGGGAACCCTAAAAACCGCCAGCCTTCCAACCTGATTGCTCTCTGTGCCAATCACCACTGGCAAGCTGACCAGCAACCAAAATACATGCTAAAGGACTGGGTGGGACAGGACGCCAAAACCGGTAAAAAGAAAAGCTAGCTTTTATGACGAGTTAATACCCAAGCCCTAACCTGACTCCTGGGGGTGAATGCGGTAGTCACGCTCCAGTTCCCGCAGGCGTATTATCAGCTCAGAATGCTCCAGCACATGGAAGATATAGCGGGGAACATCCCGGCCGGCGCTCCGGGACATAAACGGCTCCCCCCAGAAGCTCAACAGGGCTTCGCCCCTGCCCTCCGGCGTGGTCTCAATAAAGATGAAGGAAACCGTTTCCTTCAGGTCACTCCAGACCGGCTCTTTAAGCTTTTCACAGCCGGGGCAGACCTTAGCCTTAGCCATCACCTCGGTCTCCCACAGTTTTTGCTCACTCTTACTGGAAATGAACTGAATTGAGGTGATTAAGGGATTCTCAATAAACGGGCGTAGCAGGGCGTTAAAGACCGACTGGGAGCGAAGCATAAAGAGACAAACATTGAACCAGACTACTTCACCCTGCCCCCGCTGGGCGAATTGCTTCCCCACCGAGCGCAACCCGGCCGGCCCGACCAGAATAGCATCGGGCGGTTTCAGAGCCGATTTGATATCCCTCAGCGTCGACTCGGTGCGCTCCGCCGAAGCCAGCACCCGTTCGGTGTGCTGCTCCCGCCGCAGGTCCCGGATTAAGAGCAGCGCCATCAACACCAGTATGATGGCAAGCAGGAGACCTACCTCCACAATGTGCAGGAAGTGCAGAACCAGCGCCACCAGGGCGGCGATGACACCGGCAATGGCATCCCATTCCAGCCTGATGAGACGTGCCCAGAAACTACCGCCACCAGAAGGTGCTTTTTTCTTCAAGCCGCCCCCTATAAAGAGATGGGGTAAGTAAACCACACTTTGCCTAGATAATACAACCGCCCCCCCGACGCGGTTCAAGTTTCACCGCTTTCTTACTGCCAAGCCAGCGGGAAGTGGTTATTACCGGCATTGGTTTTCTATCCGGGGGCTGCTATAATCTGCCTATAAATTACGGGGGGTAGCGATAATGCTGGAAAATCTAACCACCGAGCTAATTGAAAATATCTTTGACCATTTACCCATTGAAATATCTTTCGTTGATGCCGACGATACCGTCAGGTATTACAGCCACGGAGACGACCGTATCTTCAAGCGAACGCCGGCGGTCATCGGTAAAAAAGTGCAGAACTGCCACCCGGCCAAAAGCCTCCATATCGTGCAGCAGATACTGGACGACTTCAAGGCGGGCAAGCGGGATATGGCCCGATTCTGGATAAATCTGGGGGGGCGGCTGGTCTACATCAGGTATTTTGCGGTTAGAGACAAGAGGGGCAATTACCAGGGTACCATCGAAGCCACCCAGGATATTACCGATACCAAAAAGATAGCCGGCGAGAAACGCCTGCTGGACTAGACAAGGCCGGAAGACTTACTGCTAAAAGTCTCACTTTACTTTCAGGGCCACTTTTTTGTATCTGACGAAGGTCTTATAGACCCCTTCGTATTCTTTGACCAGCTCCGCCGGTGACTTGGATTTGAACTGCCTGGTTACCTCATCATAATTCATGTGAAAAACTTTCTTGGCGTACCAGTTCTGGACTTCCCGGCTACAGCTGGGGCACAATGCTACCGTTCGGGCACCCGATATTCCCGCCCCGGTGGCAACCGGCTCGGGGACGATTCGGTGCCGCACCAGGTTCTCTGGACTCAGGCTACACCCGCATGTCTGGCATGTCCTCTCCATCACCGCACCAGCCTTCTGATAAACAAAAAGGGCACCAGCGACCGCCTTTTACATTAGCGGCTCAAGTGCCCTTACCATCTGCCTCAACCTCCTAAAATTACACCAAAATAATGCTTTTTCGGGTAATTCCACCGGTTGCTAATTAAGTCTAGTTCCTTTGCTCAGATTTTGTCAATGCCCAAAGGAGGTGCTATAATCTCTCCTAAATCCCCATATTCTGTCGTAGT
>CAZMTT010000032.1:0-14233 GCA_964569555.1 uncultured Dehalococcoidales bacterium
TAAATGCCCTCGCCCTCCAGGACGCCCTGGAGAGGGAAGGGGTAACCACCAGGACGCAGACCGCCATCAACATTGAACAGGTGGCTGAGCCATATATCAGAAGGCGGGCAATTCGGCACCTGGAGAAAGGTAGGGCGGTTATCTTCGCGGCTGGCACCGGCAACCCCTATATGACCACGGATACCGCGGCTGCCCTGAGAGCTGTTGAGATTGGTGCCGATGTTCTCCTGATGACCAAAAATAACGTTGATGGCATCTACAGTGCCGACCCGCACAAGAATCCCCATGCCAAGAAATTTGATAAGATTACCCATCTTGAAGCGCTGAATTTACGTCTCCAGGTAATGGATGCGACCGCTCTCTCACTGTGTCTGGAAAACAGGCTACCGATTGTTGTTTTTGACCTTCAAGCTCCGGAAGGTATCGAGCGGGCAGTCAGTGGTGAGCCCATTGGCAGTCTAGTAATCAGTGAGTAAAATGGTAAGCGGCATTTTAGGTAACATCAAAGACAAGATGGAAACATCTTTAAACCTGTTGCAACAGGAACTGGCCACTATCCGCACCGGACACGCTACCCCTGCCCTGATTGAGCACATCAAAGTGGAATATGCCGGTGTGCCCACCCCGCTAAATCAGATTGCCGGTATCTCCGCCCCGGCGGCGAGGCTGCTGGTTATCCAGCCCTGGGACCGGGGCAGTATCCATGATATCGAGAAGGCAATCCTGAAGTCTGATATCGGACTAACCCCGACCAGTGATGGCAATATAATTAGATTAAATATCCCGCCACTTACCGAGGAAAGGCGGCAGGAGCTAACCAAACTGGTCAAAAACAGAGTTGAGGAGAAAAAAATAGCCATACGCAATCTCAGGCGTGAAGCCATGGAGGGGCTGAGAGGTCTGGAGAAAGACCGGGAGATATCACAGGACGAACTGAAGCGCTCCCTGGACCAGTTACAGAGGCTTACCGATGGCTACATAACCGATGCCGACCAGACTGGACAGAGCAAAGAGACCGAGCTCCTGGAAGTCTAAGGATACATCCAGGCGGTAGATAATGATGGCTACCCAATCGCTAAAAGAGACTACCCATGCTCCCCAGCATGTGGCAATTATCATGGATGGTAACCGCCGGTGGGCAGAAATCCGTGGCTTACCCCAACTTGAAGGACACCGCCATGGTCTGGAAAATATGCGTTCGGTAGTCTCCTATCTTGGCGACCGCCAGGTCAAATATGTAACTATCTTTGCCTTTTCCACCGAAAACTGGAGCCGCCCCAGAGACGAAGTTAGAGGCTTGCTCCGGCTCCTGGAAGAAAGAATAGAGAAGGAAACACAGGGGTTTCACCGTAAGGGCGTTAGACTGCGCCACCTGGGCTCTCTCGATAAACTATCCCCATCCCTGCGGCGGTCGATAAAAAAGGCAGTCGAGCTGACCAAGGATAATACCGGGCTGACCCTCAGCTTTGCCTTTAACTATGGGGGGCGCAGCGAGATTTTACACGCCGTTCGCCAGCTTATCAGTGAGAAAATACCCCCTCAGGATATAGACGAGGGTCTTTTTGATAATTATCTCTATACCACCGGTCTGCCCGATGTCGACCTGCTTATCCGTACCGGTGGTGAGCTGCGCATCAGTAATTTTTTGATCTGGCAGATGGCTTACAGTGAGTATTACTTCACCGATGTGCTGTGGCCCGACCTTAACGGTAAAGAGCTTGATAAGGCGCTACTGGCCTATAGCCAGAGGCAGAGGCGCTTCGGCAGGTTATAGACCGCATGCTAACAAAAAGGCTTATAACCTCACTCTGGGCACTTCCCCTGGTTATGGTTGCTATCTGGTTTGACCAGCCGCTACCTTGGTTCGCCATACTGGCGGCTATTTGCGGGCTGGTAGCCACCTATGAGTTCTACCAGATGGTGGCGGCGGCTAAAGTACCCCCGCTGACTTACTTCGGGCTAATCGGGACACTGGTATTCATTTTAAGCCCGCTATTTGAGCTTTCCCGACCACTGATACTGTCCCTCATCGTGGTACTGTCCCTCATCTTGCTGCTGGCACGTCGGCAAAAAGAGCAGGCCTTTGCCAGCTGGGCATGGACGATGGCCGGCATCCTCTATCTGGGCTGGCTGCTCAGCTATCTGGTGGCGCTGAGAGGGCTGGAGGACGGCCGAAACTGGGTCTTTTTTGCCTTCTTCGTCACCTTTGCCACCGACACCAGTGCTTTCTTTGTCGGCCGAGCGCTGGGCAGACACCGCCTGGCACCACAAATTAGCCCGGCTAAAACCTGGGAGGGAGCCATCGCCGGTGTCTGCGGCGCCGTTATCATCAGCCAGCTCTTTGTTTTCGCCACCCCCCTCGTTCTCCCCCTCACCTGGTGGCAGGCGATACTTCTGGGCCTGGTGGTTAGCATCTTTTGCCAGCTGGGCGACCTGGTTGAGTCCCTGTTCAAGCGCAATATGGAAGCTAAAGAGGCCGGACGGCTGTTCCCGGGGCATGGCGGTTCCCTGGACCGCCTGGACAGCATTATCTTCGCGGGTATAGTGGTATACTATTACGTGATATGGGTGATTTAAAACGATTAGCCGTGCTGGGCTCAACCGGTTCCATCGGCCAGCAAACACTCCAAGTAGTCCGCGCCCTGCCCAACCAGTTTCGCATCATTGGCTTAGCCGCGGCGGATAACATTGACTTGTTCCAGCAGCAAATAACTGAATTCAGGCCCGATTTCATCTATTTTCGGGCCGAAGAGTCCCGCCTGGCTAATGCGGGCAGCGAGTTTCTAGCTCTGGATGACATTGCCGCTCACCCCGAGGTGGACATGGTGGTTGTGGCCACTTCGGGAAAGGCCGGGCTTAGCCCTACCCTGGCGGCGGTAAGAGCCGGTAAAAATGTCGCCCTGTCCAACAAAGAATCGCTGGTTATGGCCGGGGAGATAATAACCGCTGAAGCCGAGCGTAACGGGGCCCGGATTCTGCCGGTTGATAGTGAGCACAGTGCCATATGGCAGTGCCTCCGGGGTGAAAGCCAGCTGACGGGCAGAATTATCCTGACTGCTTCCGGGGGACCCTTCCTTTACTACACGCCGGAGCAGCTAAATGAGGTTACCGTAGAGCAGGCACTGGCCCACCCCTCCTGGAAGATGGGCCGAAAGGTCACCATTGACTCCGCCACCCTGATGAACAAGGGGCTTGAGGTAATTGAAGCCCACTGGCTGTTTGATATGCCCTATGAACATATTGATATTCTCATTCATCCGCAGAGCATAATTCACTCTATGGTGGAATTCGCTGACGGCTCAATCAAGGCGCAACTGGGCTACCCGGATATGCGGTTGCCCATTCAGTATGCCCTGACCTACCCGGAGCGTCTGCCCAACCCGGAACTGCCCGGGGTTGACTGGAGCCAGATAAAGAGCCTGACCTTTGCCACCCCCGACTTTGATGCCTTCCCCTGTTTCAAATTAGCCATTGAGGCCGGCAAAAAAGGCGGGACATATCCCACCGTGCTCTGCGCCGCTGATGAGGTTGCCGTTGAACTCTTCCTCTCCCGGCGCCTGAAATTCAGTGAGATTGCCCATCTTGTCGGGCAGGTGCTGAGCCAGCACCAAGCCATTACCCACCCCACCCTGGCCGAAATTATCAAGGCGGATAGCTGGGCGAGAGAGAAGCTAAATCAACTGGCGGAGATTAGTCAATGCTAATTGCGGGTATAATCGGTTTCCTGGCACTGTCGGTGATGATACTGGCCCACGAGCTGGGGCATTTTATCACCGCCAAGGCACTGGGTGTTAAGGTAGAAGAGTTCGGTCTGGGCTACCCGCCCCGCCTGTTGTCTTTTAAAAAAGGGGAAACGGTTTACTCATTAAATGCGATACCCTTCGGCGGTTTCAATAAGCTGTCCGGGGAAGAAGACCCCAACATACCCCGAAGCCTGGCCAGCAAAAGCGTTGGTGCCCGGCTTCTTATCCTCAGCGCCGGCTCAGTAGCCATGTTCCTGCTGGCTCTGTTGCTGTTTTCCAGCCTTTTCATGATTCCCCGTGATGTGGTTACCGGGCAGATAGCGGTGTTAGAGGTGGATGAGAATACGCCCGCCGAGCAGGCTGGCGTCAGGCCGGGGGACATTATTCTCGGCGTGAATGGCAAGCCGGTGGACAACCCGACTGACCTGAACTACGCCATCCAGCGCAGCCTGGGTGATGAATTTACCCTGCTCGTCCAGCACCGTGATTCAACCGAGGAGGAAATCCGGGTTATGCCCCAGTGGGTAGAATCGGAAAAAAGATGGCTAATCGGCGTTAAAATAGACCTGTTAAACCCGACGGTGTCCAGCCAGCATTATCCCTTCTGGCGAGCGATACCGCTGGGAGCAGCTAAATTCGCCGATACCATTATTCTATGGGGGGATGGGCTGGTCAGTGCCATTACTGGAGAGACCTCGGCACAGTTTCTGGGTCCGGTGGCTCTGGTCCAGCTCACCGCCGAGCTAGCCCGGTTCGGCATTCTACCCTTGCTGGA
The DNA here is from genome assembly GCA_964569555.1 of uncultured Dehalococcoidales bacterium. Classification (GTDB taxonomy): domain Bacteria; phylum Chloroflexota; class Dehalococcoidia; order Dehalococcoidales; family JAUYDJ01. The sequence goes on from CAZMTT010000032.1 coordinate 4,519, forward strand.
GATTGCGGCTATAATCAGTTTAATACTGGGTATATGCAATCTGCTCCCCCTCCCCGCCCTGGACGGTGGCCGGATTGTCTTTGTCCTGTTAGAATGGGTGCGCCGGGGCAAGCGCGTTTCGCCCAAAACCGAAGGTTTGATACATCTGGCCGGTCTGGCCATGCTGATGGCACTTCTGCTGGTCATCACCTACCAGGATATTATCCGTATCATCAGTGGAGAAAGCCTGTTGCCATGATGTCTCGTCGAATCAGCCAACCGATTCAAATTGGTGGGGTAACGGTGGGGGGTAACGCCCCTATCGTGGTTCAGTCTATGACCAAAACCGATACCCGTGATGTTATGTCAACTATTAATCAGATTAATGAGCTTGCCGAGTACGGCTGCGAGCTAATCCGGGTAGCCGTGCCCGATGCCGAAGCCGCCGAGGCTATCTCGGCGATAAAGAAGGGCATTTCCCTGCCCTTGATTGCCGATATCCACTTTGACTACCGCCTCGCTTTAGTGGCACTGGAGGCTGGCGCTGACGGGCTGCGCCTGAACCCGGGCAATATCGGTGAGCCGGATAAAGTTAAGACCGTAGTAAAGGCTGCCAAAGAAAGAGGTATTCCCATCCGCATCGGGGTAAATGCGGGCAGCCTGCCCGAAACCACCAAGACCGGGCTTACTGTTGCCCGGCGAATGACCGAAGCCGCACTGGAGCAGGTAAAGCTGCTGGAAAGCCTTGACTTCGGGCTGATTAAAATATCGCTCAAGGCTTTTGATGTGCCGACCACCATTGAAGCCTACCGGGATATTGCCGGGAAAATACCCTACCCGCTCCACATCGGTATTACCGAGACCGGTCTGCCCCGCAAGGGTGTTATCCGCAGTGCGGTGGGCATCGGCACCCTGCTCTATCTGGGCATCGGCGATACCATCCGCGTTTCGCTGACGGCACACCCCAAAGAAGAGGTCATTGCCGCCTATGAGATTCTAAAGAGTTTAAATCTGCGCCAGCATGGCCCGGTCCTGGTCAGCTGCCCTTCCTGTGGTCGGGCTGAGGTTGATATTGTAAAATTGGCCGGGGCGGTTGAGGACAGGCTGGTCAAGATAGGCAAGCCGATAAAAGTAGCCGTGATGGGCTGTGTGGTCAACGGCCCCGGTGAAGCCAGAGACGCCGATGTCGGCATTGCCTGCGGCAAAGGCAAAGCCGTTTTATTCAAGAAGGGCAAGGAAATCGGGGTGGTTGAGGAGAAAGATTTTCTGACTACTTTAATGAGGGAAGTAGAAGATCTGACAAGATAACAATTACTTAATTAAGTGCTATGGACTTGAATATATATAGTTTAATAACAACGGGTATTCTTGCTTTGGCGGCAATTCTTGCTTATATAGTTCAACGCGCAAGATACTTGAGAGAGATTGAGCCCGATTTAGAATTAAAATGGCCAGATAGTATCAGAGTAGTTAGGATGAGCCCTGATCTAAAAGAAGGTTTTGCGTTTTACATAGATATAAAAATAGAGAATCTTTCAGAGAATCACGCTCAAGATTTAAAATGTGAAGTTGATTTTAAGATATTTCCTCATAGAGAGAAGCCACAGGTTATTAGTGGGAAAATCCAACCTCCTTTACTCTTGCTTTCCCCTGAGATTCTCGCTGAGCGTGTGACTAGTATCCCAATATATATAGGAACAAATATTGCCACCGAATTGTGGGACCCATTAGATTCATGGAATAGCAAAATAGATTCCCGCAAGGCTGGCTTCACAGCTGAAATTAACATTAACTACTTTGGCAAGCGAGAGTTGCTACTCTGGTTTTTAGTTCCGTGGAAATTTGGTAGAGTAAAGTACACTCGTTCAATTTTCGGAGCGTGGTGGGTTGAATTTGACGCAAGGTCTAAGCCACCTCATAAAACACGATATTGGGAGCATCCTAGCCTACCGAGGGAGACAATACAAAGCGTAACTAGCAAACCATGGTAAGTTTACGGTAAATTAAAAGGTGGAGTAAGAAATGCGGATGTCAAAGCTATTCGGGAAGACACAGCGGGAGGTGCCGGCGGAGGCGGACACGGTCAGCCACCAGCTATTAATTAAAGCCGGGATGATACACCAGGAAGCGGCCGGGGTCTATTCTTACCTGCCGCTGGCCTGGCGGGTGCTCCGCAAAATAGAGAATATCATCCGGGACGAGATGAACAAAGCCGGTGGGCAGGAACTGAGCATGCCGGTCCTGCAACCGCTGGAGCTCTGGCAGGAGACCGGGCGAGACCAGGCTTTCGGCAAGGGGCTTTTTATCCTCACCGACCGCAGAGACCGCAAGTTGGCCCTCGGCCCCACCCACGAGGAGATTATCACCCAGCTGGTGGGGCACAATGTGCAGAGCTACCGCGACCTGCCCCTGCTGCTCTATCAGATTCAGACCAAGTTCCGTGACGAACCGCGCCCCCGCGCCGGCCTGATAAGGGTTCGCGAATTCACCATGAAAGACCTCTACAGCTTTGACGCTGACGAAGCCGGGCTGGACCATAGCTACCAGTTGATGATTGAGGCATATCAGAACATCTATGCCCGCTGCGGGCTCCCTGCCCTGCTGGTTGAGGCGGATAGCGGTGCCATCGGCGGCAAGGACTCCCACGAGTTTATGGTCATCGCCGAGAGCGGTGAGGACGAGATTATCGGCTGCGATAAATGCCCCTATGCCGCCAATGTGGAAAAGGCGCAGAGCGTTAAAACTAAAGTGAAAAGTGAGCCGCCATTACCTGTGGAAGAGGTGTCCACGCTGGGGCTGGGCACTATTGAGGAGGTGGCCGGCTTTCTGAAAGTGCCAGCGTCGCAGACGCTGAAAGCGGTATTCTATGCGGCTGACGGCAAACTGGTCTTCGTGTCCATCCGGGGAGATATTGAGGTAAACGAGGTAAAGCTGAAGAACCTGCTCAAGTGCGTTGAGCTCCGTCTGGCTACGGAACCTGAGGTGATAAAGGGCGGCATCGTGGCTGGCTCAGCCTCACCGATAGGCATCAAAGGCATTAGAATTATTGCCGATGATTCGATAACCACCGGGACAAACTTCGTCGCCGGCGCCAACAAGCCGGATACCCACCTCAGAAATGTCAACTATCCCCGCGACTTCAAAGCCGATATTATCGCCGATATCGCCAGGGCTCACGCCGGGGACAGCTGTCCCAATTGCGGAGGCAAGCTATCGTCTATGCAGGGCATTGAGGTCGGCCATATCTTCAAGCTGGGCACTTTTCTCAGTGAGAAGCTAAACGCCCCTTATATTGACGCCAAGGGCGAAGCCAGGCCCATCATTATGGGGTGCTACGGTATCGGGCTGGGGAGGCTGCTGGCGGCTGCCATCGAGCAGAACCACGATGATAAGGGCATTATCTGGCCAGTACCCATTGCCCCCTATCAGGTCTATCTCTGCCCCCTGTACCGGGAGGATTCCGGGGTCGCCGAGGTTGCCGAAAAGCTATATACCGAGCTTGAGACAGAGGAACTTGAGGTGCTCTTTGATGACCGCGAAGAGTCTCCGGGGGTAAAGTTCAATGACGCTGACCTGCTGGGAATACCGCTCCGGGTTACCATAAGCCCGCGCACTCTGGAGAAAAACAGCGTTGAGATTAAGCGGCGCGCCGAGAAAGAAGCCCGGCTGGTGCCCCTGGCCGAAGTAAAGGCAAGGCTCAAGGAGCTGCTTTAAAGTCAGCGCTGAGTCACTTCGGCTTTACCAGGAGCACAACTGCGAAGGCCAGCACCAGAGCCCCCAGAACAATGTCAGACAGGGGTGAGGTGCAGACAAAAGAAGCGATAACCAGTGCTCCCAGCACTATCTCAATGATGGCTACGGTTTTAACCTTCATATTACCTCCACAGCTAGCTGCGCAGGGTTGCCCCAAGCTCTTTGGACAGCCTTTTCAGGAGCTGCTGCTGGACCCGATTGACCTCTTCATCGGTCAGGGTATGCCCCGGAGATTGGTAGGTAATGCGGTAGGCGAGGGATTTCTGGCCCATGGGCACCGGCTCGCCGGAATAGACATCAAACACGCTGACCTGCTTCACCAGGGAAAAGCTGCTCACGATGTCCTGGACCTGCCGGTGGGTGACACCCCCGTCAACTACCAGGGCGATATCCCGGACTATGGCCGGGAATCTGGGTACGGGCTGGAACATTTTATGGGCGGTAGCCAGGGGTAGCAGTACATTTAAATCAACTTCAAATAGCGAGGCGGTCTGGGGGACTTCATAGGCGGCTAAAACCTTGGGGTGTAGCTCGCCGACCACCCCCAGCCTCTTATCACCAACCATAATGGCCGCCTGTTTACCCGAGTGCAGGACTTCATCGGTGCCCCGGGCAAAGCTGGTTTCCAGACCCAGCTGCCCGAGCAAGCCTTCGACTATCCCCTTGGCATCAAAGAAGCCCATTGACTCACTCTCACCCCGCCACGATTTTTCGGTTCTGGAGCCGCTTAATACCGCGCACAATGTCTCCGGTTCCTGAGGCAGGTCATTGGGCTGGGGCAGGTATATCTTGCCCAGCTCAAAGAGGCGGATGCCATTTTCTTCGTGACGAAGATTGGCGGTCAGGGCAGCCAGCAGATTAACCCTCAGGTTGGGGCGGAGATATTCCTGGTCAGCGGTCATGGGGTTGGCCATGCGCAGGGGCGTAAATTCAGGGGACCCAGACTCTGGCCTCAGCCGGTTCAGCGATTCTAAAGCGGTCAGGGAATAGCTGATTATCTCCTGAAAGCCGTAGCCGACCAGGCCCTGTCTTATTCTCTCTTTAAGGGTGAGGATTGGCGCCGGGTTCTGCCGGGGTATGGGCTGGCTGAGCATGGTCATCGGGATTTTATCGTAGCCAACGATGCGGGCGACCTCTTCAATGAGGTCAACCTCCAGACTGATATCACTGCGCCAGTAAGGCGGGGTAGCCTTTATTTTGGCGCCGGCTGTTTTACAATCAAAGCCCAGCGAAGTCAGTGCCTCTGTGGCTTGCTTCAGGCTGAATTTAACACCCAGAAGCTGCTTCATCCTCTCCATAGAGAGCAAAATGGGCTGGCTCTCTTTCTGGCCGGGATAGGCATCAACTATGCCTCTGGCGGCTTCGCCGCCAGCCAGCTTGATAATTAACCCGGTAGCCCGCTTAAGCCCCGCCGGCGCCAGCTCAGGGCGGATGCCCCGCTCAAAGCGCATGCAGGCTTCACTGGGCAAAGACAGTATCCGGCCGGTATAGTGGATATTGGTCGGGTTAAAGTTGGCTGCTTCCAGCAATATACTGGTCGTCTGCTCGGTGACCTCGCTGTCGGCGCCGCCCATAACCCCGGCCACCGCCACCGCCCCTTCAGGGTCAGCAATGACCAGTATCTCCTTATTGAGAGTCCGCTTCACTCCATCCAGGGTAACTATATTCTCGCCGCTATTAGCCCGGCGAACGATAATCTTCTTGCCCCTGATCTGGTCATAGTCAAAGGCATGCAGGGGCTGGCCGTACTCCAGCATAACGTAGTTGGTGATATCTACAATGTTATTTATCGGGCGCATGCCACCGGCCAGCAGGCGCTGCTGCAGCCACTGGGGCGACTCGCCCAGTTTTACCCCTGTAATCAGGCTGGCACAGTAGCGGGGGCATAAATCGGGGGCTTTAATCTCAACCGATATCTGCCCTTCTATCGGGGTAGCCTTCTCTTTATAGTCAGCTTCAGGGAGGTGCAGGCTCTGCCCGGTCAGGGCGGCAACCTCCCGGGCGATGCCCACTACCGAGAGGCAGTCGGGGCGATTGGGGGTAACCTCCAGGTCAAAGACGACCTCGCCCAGATAGTCAGCCAGCGGAGAGCCAAGCGGCGCTTCGGGAGGCAGGACCAGAATCTCGGTATGGTTATCCGAGATGCCAAGCTCCTTTTCGGAGCAGACCATGCCACTGGAGACGATGCCCCGAATCTTGGCTGGCTTAAGGCGAGTCGGCTGGCCGGTATGCCCGTCGATTAGCTGAGCCCCCACCTGGGCGAAGGCAACTTTATCACCGACCCGCAGGTTGGGAGCGCCGGTGACTACTGTCTCTTTACTGGTGCCGAGGTCTACCGTGACCAGGCTGAGGCGGTCGGCATTGGGGTGGGCTTTAATCTCAATTAACTGGCCGACCCAGACATTCTCCCAGCCGGCGCCGATTACCTGCCTGCCCTTGACCTCACTGCCCGCCATGGTCAGCCGATGGGCAATTTCGTCCAGAGGCAGGCCGATTTTAACATACTCCTGAAGCCATCTAATCGGAATCTTCATTTTAGAACTGCCTCAAGAACCTGAGGTCGCTGCCGTAGAATAATCTGATATCGCTAATCCCGTAGCGGAGCATGGGCAGGCGCTCCACCCCCATGCCAAAGGCGAAACTGGTGTAAGCCTTGGGGTCAATGCCGCCCCGCTCAAGTACCCAGGGGTGGGTCATGCCTGCCCCCAGTATTTCAATCCAGCCGGTATCGCCGCACAGGCGGCACCCCTTGCCCCGGCAGACCACGCACTCAATGGCCATCTCAACGCCGGGCTCAACAAAGGGGAAATAGTCACAGCGGAAGCGTACTTTTCTGTCCTCACCGAAGAAACGGCGGGCAAACTCGTAAAGCGTCCCCTTGAGGTCAGCCATGGTAATCCCTTTATCCACCGCCAAGCCGTCAACCTGATAGAACATAGGGATATGGGTGGCATCGCTGGCTTCATAGCGGTAGACCCGGCCCGGCTCAATCACCCTTATCGGGGGTGACATGGTCTCTATCACGCGGGCACTTACCGAGGTGGTGTGGGTGCGCAGCAGCATCGACCGCTCCCCTTTATCAGTCTTGAAATCAACCCAGGAGGTGGACATGGTATCGCGTGCCGGGTGTTCCTGGGGAATATTGAGCGCCTCAAAATTATAACTGTCCCACTCTACATCCGGGCCTTCGACTACCTGGAAGCCCATAGAGACAAAAATGTCGCATATTTCCTTAAGTGTCTGGGTGATGGGATGCAGGCGGCCGGTGGGTAAAGGGAGTCCGGGAAGGGTAATGTCAACCGCTTCTTTTTCCGCCATGGTGGTCAGGTGCGTCTCGCGGAGGTGCTGTTCTATCTCCTTGAACCTGGACTCAAACTCAGCCTTGGCGGTATTAACCGGCGCCCCGATTTGTTTCCTCTGCTCCGGAGGCAGTTCCGCCAGGCCACGCAGCAGTTTGGTCAGCTCGCCCTTTCGGCCCAGATAGCGAACGCGCCAGGACTCCAGTTCCTCAATGCTGGTAATTGACCCAAGTTCTTGTAGTGCGTTTAGCTTTAGTTTTTCAATGTCTGGCAACATTTTCTTATTCTGTTACGGAGGGGTGGATTAAGGGAACCGGACTGAACTGATTTCAGGCCTGAGCTTTCTCTTTAACCATGGTCACCAGATTGGCAAAGGCTTCCGGCTCTCTGACCGCCATATCGGCGAGCATCTTGCGGTTGATTTCAACCCCGGACTTGTTCAAGCCGGCTATAAGCTGGCTATAGGTTATTCCCTGGGCTTTGGCGGCGGCATTGACCCGCGATATCCAGAGCCGCCTCATATCACCCTTCCGCTCCCGGCGGTGGGCATAGGCATAGCTTAGCGACTTGAGCATCGACTCATGGGCGCGGCGAAAAAGGGAATGCTTGGTCAGGCGGTGCCCCTTGGTCAGCGCCAGCACTTTCTTGTGTCTTTTATGGGTGGTTACACCCCGTTTTACTCGTGGCAATGTATCCTCCTACTTCACTCCATAGGGTATCAGCCTTTTGATACGAATCCTATCGCTGGGGCTAACCGGTACGGTTTCGTCAAAAAGGCGCTTGGTGCGCTTTGCCTTCCGGCGGCGCAGGTGACTTTTGCCGCCCTTCATTCGCATAAGTTTACCGCTGCCCGTAATGTGGAAGCGGCTCTGGGCTCCTTTATGAGTCTTAATCTTGGGCATTTAGACCTGTTTCACCTCTTCCTCTTCTTTTTCCTTAACCTTCTGAGTGGACATCGGGGAGAAAATTACCGACATCCTTTTGCCCTCTAACATCGGCTGCCTATCCACGGAAGCTATCTCTTTGATTGATTCGGCCGCTCTCTGTAGCAGTCTCCAGCCAATCTCGGGGTGGGTAATTTCCCGTCCCCGGAACATTACGGTGATCTTGACTCTATCACCCTCACCCAGTAATTTAACGGCTAACCTGGTCTTAGCCTCAAAATCGTGGTTATTAATCGCCGGTCGCATCCGCACTTCCCTTAACAGGGCAATCCGCTGTGCCCGGCGCAGCTGGCGCTCCTTCTTGTCCTGCTCGTATTTGTATTTTCCGTAGTCAAGAAGGCGGCACACCGGGGGGGCTGCGGTCGGGGCTACCTCCACCAGGTCAAGATTCTGCCTTCGGGCTACTTCTCGGGCTTGCTCCAGAGTCATAATGCCGAGTTGCTCACCCTTATCCCCGATAAGGCGAACCTCCCTGGCTCTAATCCGCTCATTAACGCGCAGTTTCTTAATTATGTGCTATTTACCCCCTTTAAGTGCGACTGCTTCGTGGTCAAAAACTATATCATATCTAATGAGACTAATCAAATTATACCCTTACTCTCTGGTCCTGTCTCGGATAGCTGCCCCAATGATTTCTTTGAACTGGTCAAAGGACTGGCTGGTCAGCTGCTCGCTGCCACGCTGGCGAACCGAAACTGTAGCCGCATCCACCTCTTTGTCCCCGACTACCAGCATGTAGGGTATCTTGGACATCTCCGCCTGCCGAATTTTGAGGTTTACCCTTTCCGAGCGGGTATCAACCTCGGCCCGTATCCCGGCCTGTTTCAGTTCTGTCTCCAGCCGGTGGGCATAATCAAGGTGCCGGTCAGCCACCGGAATCACGGCTACCTGAACCGGCGCCAGCCATACCGGGAAGGCACCGCCGTAGTGCTCAATGAGGGAAGCCATAAAGCGTTCCATACTGCCCAAAACGGTGCGGTGCACCATGGCTACCAGGTGCTCCTGCCCATCCTCGCCAATATAGGTCACATTAAAGCGCTGCGGGAGGTTGAAATCGACCTGAATGGTCGGCCCCTGCCATGCCCTCCCTTGGGCATCTTCCAGCTTAATATCTATCTTGGGCCCGTAGAATACACCCTGACCAGGGTCAATAGCGTAATCAATATTCAGGCGTTTCAGGGCTTGCTTCAGGGTGTCAGTGGCCTGCTCCCACATCCGGGCAGCACCGGCATACTTTTCGGGCCGGGTGGAAAGCAATACCTGATAGTTATCAAAGCCAAAAGTATTTATCATGAAGCGGGCCAGATCCAGAACCCCGACCACTTCATCTTCCAGCTGGTCAAAACCGCAGAAAATATGGGCGTCGTCCTGAGTAAAGCCTCTAACCCGGGAAAGCCCGTGCATTACCCCGGAGCGCTCATAACGATAGACCGTGCCCAGCTCGGCATAGCGCATGGGCAACTCGCGGTAGCTACGGAGCCTGGTTTTATACATCAGGATATGGCCGAGGCAATTCATCGGTTTGACAACATACTCCTGCCCCTCCACATCCATCGGGCTATACATATTCTCCCGATAGAACTCCCAGTGTCCGCTGGTCTTCCACAAATCCAGCTTGGCAATATGAGGGGTATATACAATATCATAGCCACGCTTAATATGCTCGTCTTTCCAGAAATCCTCAATAACACGGCGTACCAGTGCTCCCTTGGGATGCCAATGAACCAGCCCCGGCCCAGC